>WRNE01000006.1 GCA_009776725.1 Coriobacteriia bacterium | reverse complement strand
CCGCCCGCCGCGTTATGATCGTCGGCGGCGGACTTGGCTGTGCTATCGCTTATCCACAAGCCAAGTCCCTGATGCAAGCAGGCCTGCAAGTCGAGATGATTGCTGGGTTTCGATCCCACGACCTGGTGATTCTGGAAGACGAGATGCGGGCAACGACGCACCGTCTCTACGTTACCACCGACGATGGCAGTTACGGCGAGCATGGTTTTGTGACCACCAAGCTAGAAGAGCTGCTAAACGACGGTGAGGACTATGACTTAGTGATCGCCATCGGCCCGACTGTGATGATGAAGTTCTTATGCCAGCTTACTGCAAACTACAACTTGCCGACGATCGTCAGCCTCAACCCGATCATGGTCGACGGGACAGGCCTTTGCGGGTGCTGCCGTGTTACCATAAACGGCGAGACCAAGTTCGCCTGTATCGACGGGCCGGACTTCGACGGGCACAGTGTCGATTTCGACGAACTGATGGCGCGCAATGCTTTTTATACCGACCAGGAGGCCAGCGCCTTGAAAAACTACCAGGAGCACATCTGCAAGCTGACAGGGGAGGTGCGTTGATGGCTGACCAGTCCCCACGCAACGCTATACCCGAGCAGGACCCCAAAGCCCGCATCACAAATTTCGACGAAGTCGCCTTGGGCTACTCCGAAGAGCTAGCAATCGCTGAAGCTAGCCGATGCTGGCAATGTAAGAGGCCCCGTTGCATCAATGGCTGTCCCGTGATGGTGGACATCCCTGCTTTCAACTCCCAAATTGCCGCTGGCGATTTTCTGGCTGCCTATCAGACCATCGTCCAAACGAACCTCTTGCCCGCTATTTGTGGACGCGTTTGCCCCCAAGAAAGCCAATGCGAGCTTGTCTGCGTGCGCGGCAACCGTGGCGAGGCAGTCGCCATCGGGCGTCTGGAGCGTTTTGCAGCAGACTGGTTCTCAATTCATGGGGATAAGACCACAGCCGCGCAGTTTAATGCCCCAATCGCTAAAAACGATCACAAGGTAGCCATCGTTGGTGCCGGCCCAGCCTCGCTGACCTGCGCGGCTGACCTCGCCCATTTAGGTTATGCGGTCTGCATCTATGAGGCCTTCCCGGTCGCCGGCGGGGTATTGGTGTACGGGATACCAGAGTTCCGCCTGCCTAAGTCGGTCGTCGCCAGGGAGGTCGAGAACCTGACCGCGCTTGGTGTCAATATCGTTACCAACACGGTCGTCGGACGCACGATCACCATCGACGAGCTGATGGCTGAAGGTTACGAGGCGGTATTTGTCGGCACCGGCGCTGGCTTACCCAGCTTCTTAGGGATCCCCGGTGAGAACTTGTTGGGCGTCTATTCGGCAAACGAGTTCTTGACCCGCATCAACCTGATGAAGGCCTATCTAGACGAATACGACACCCCTGTCGTACAGGCCAAAAAAGCGCTGGTCATCGGCGGAGGAAATGTGGCTATGGACGCAGCCCGGTCCGCTAGGCGACTAGGTGCGGACGTGACTGTCGTCTATCGCCGCGGCGAAGACGAGCTTCCCGCCCGCATCGAGGAAGTGCATCACGCCCAAGAAGAAGGTATCGAGTTTTGTTACCTGGCCAATCCAGTCTCTATTCTAGGTGGAGAAGACCGTAAAGTCACGGCCGTCGAGTGTGTACGCATGGAGCTAGGCGGGCTTGATGACTCCAACCGCCGGAGCCCGGCTCCGGTCAAGGGCTCCAATTTCACCATCGAGGCCGATGTGGTGATTGTTGCTATCGGCACCAGCCCAAATCCTTTGATCTCTAAAACAACCGAAGGGCTTCTGGCTAGTGACGATATGTGCTTGGTTATTGACGAGAACGGAGCAACAAGCAAACTTGGCGTTTTTGCTGGAGGAGACATTGTCACCGGCTCAGCGACAGTGATCCAAGCCATGGGCGCAGGAAAAACCGCTGCCCAATCAATAGATCATTACATCAGAACTATTAGTGAATAATTGGTTTTCGGTGTCTTAATTATTAAAAGATCATATCTTATATAGACATAGCATGCTATAATCTGTTAAAGAGGTGGTCAAATAGTTTATTTTTTCTAAAAATAAGTGTTGACAATGCGATTGAGTGATGCTATCATACTTAATCCATATACTGTAAAAAGGATATCTCGAGGACAGATCGCGGGGGGATCCAAAAAAAAGAAGGGTTCCAAAATGACGAACAATGAAGCAAAAGCGAAGCAGTCTGCATTGACAAAGGCCCTAGCCAACGAAAAGGGAGTTGAGAGGCCAACCGTTTATAAGGGTTTTTACATCTATGCCGACCAGTATGTGAAGCTCTTGGAGCGCTCAGCGTTCAACAAAATTCATGGAGTATTCCCGTCTAACTCATCTGACATGATCCGCGAAGCGCTTGATCAGTATTTAGACGCCGAGTAACAGACAGTTATAGATAAAACGAACTCATGTAGCAGAGGCGAAGCTATTTAGCCATCGCCTTCTGCTTGAGTTCGTTTGGCATTTTTTCAATTGCATATCTAAGAGCTGTTCGTGGCATATCTGGCTTGTTGCTAACAACATAGTCAAAGACTTTTCGTTGTGATTCTGTGTCGTGCTCGGATATAGACTTGAGCATCCAACCGTATCCTTTTTGAACCATGTCGTCAGGGTCTTTGAGCAGTGTGTCAGCGATTAGGAAAGCTTGCTGAAAAAACATGCCCTTCCGGACTGGTATTATCAAAGAGACTGCTGCGGCACGCTTAAGCCAGCGGTTTTTCGACTTTGCCCACTCGACTAAGCAATCAATTAGTTGCGGGTAGTCCATCAAGAGGTTCCCAATAGTGTGGTTACACAAAGTATCGCATTTAGCCCAGTTATCGACGTATTTTTCAATCCATTTAGCAAAGGTATCGATATCATCGGCAGTCGACTGCTTACGTAAAGCCTCAGCAAAGCTAAAAGCAATCATCGCTTCTTCTTGAAAACCAGTCGACAGCAGTCCTTCACATAGGCCGATGGTCTCATTCTTAGTCAAGCCTGCTGTTTTGGCTTCTTTTAGGTAGAGCCTGCTAATTCGATTGACGGTCTTTGCCTTAATGCCATATGTTTTTATATTGTCTTTGAAAAGGCGCTGCGCTGAAACCGCGCCGTCCTGGTCGGCATTGTCTAGCAGGTCCTGCCTTATTCTTGAAAGTATCTCGTTCATGTCGCTTTCCTTTGCAGTCGATGTCCAATGGCAATGCAGGCTATGCACGTCGCAACTAGTACCAGGGCCAATGTTGCTCCCATGGCAATCCAGAACTGGCCAGGATATGTCGTGATCAGCAATGAGTCGTATCGAAAAGACCATGTCCCGTCGGCAAACAAAAGCTCGTGCATTTTAATGAAGAGGGCATCAAAGTTTACCAGCCCTATAATGAATAAAACGACGACTATGATAAGAACAGCAAACGCCGATCTACAAAGCGATTGGCCTATAGAGGTCTTCTTGTCTTGCCTTATGAAATAAACAGTTAAGAGTAAAACAATGAAAAACATCATCGTTGCAACCAGCTTGACTAATTGGAACACCTGTCTTACATCCTCCATATGTGAGACCACGTCATCAGTAAAAGCCGTCCGGTAGTCGTTTCCGCGAGGCATCCGGTCTTCTCCCCCTGATACAAAGCTTAAACCGGCATCGGCAGCCTGTAGCAGTGCCTCTCTACTTACTGCTGAGTTCTGCTCGTCGACAAGCCGTTCCGCCCAAAACCGCGTTATTGGTGGCAGCAGCATCAACATCAGCGAAAAACAGACAATCAATGCAGCGACCGATATTGAATATGCAATGCGTAAAAGCCTGTCCATCGAATCAGTACCTGACCCTCCAAAGCGTTAGACCCTGCGCTGGTGCAGTTTGCCCAGCTTGTTGCCGGTCTTTTGCTGCCAAGACGTCACCTAGCCACGAGGGTGGCTGCTTGTTGTTGCCCACATCGACCAATGATCCGACTATTATGCGTACCATGGAATGAAGAAAGGCTTTGCCGATAACCTGGACGACCAGGCAGGGCTCGCCAAGATGGTCCATGCCGAAAATGTGGATGGACTTTATCTCGCGGACAGTGTTCTTATCCACAGCAGACGAGGCCACGCAAAATGACTTGAAATCGTGCTCCCCCACCAGGTAAGCAGCTGCTTCTCGCATTTTATTAATGTCTAGACGATAGTTAGGCAGCCACCAGACATAGGGCGCGATGAATATCGGCGGTACCTCGCTGGCAACCAAACGGTACCTATACTCACGCTCCACTGCCGAGAAACGTGCTGAAAAGCCGGGGGGCGCCTCATCGATAGCCCGTATCATCATATTGCTAGGAGTAAGAGCGTTCAATGAGTTTCGCAGCTTGTCCAAAGGCTTCATGTCCAGCTCGTCTTGGCTGAGCTCGAATGAAACGACCTGGCCTTGGGCATGGACTCCGGAGTCTGTGCGGCCAGCCCCTACTGTGGCAATATCGCGTTTGTAGACTAATGCCAGGGCCGACTCGAGTGTGCCTTGTATCGTGACAAGGCCATTCTGACGTGCGAAGCCATGGTATTCAGAGCCAATATAAGCCAAGGTCAAAGCAATAGTCGTCATATCCAGTCGAGCTCCTTTGCTAAAAAACGATTGTTGATGCTGGTGCTTAACAGTATGCAATACCTTTGAAGGATTATGCTGGCATATAAAGTGTTTTTGGGGTTTTTATGAGGCTAATGCGAGCCCTTACACCTCGTCATGCAAAGGAGAATCGCAATAACTGCAGATCAGATCCTGGTTTCCGGTTATTTTAGTGACAGCTCCGCACTTTGAGCATTGATAAGACCGTGTGCCCTTGGTGCTTGGGCTCGGTGTTACTTGAAGATCAAGGATCTTTCTAAAGTTCAGTGCTTGTCTTGCAATGTCTGTTTCGTGGCTTATAGATTGAAACAGCCCTGCTATTCTTTTAACAATATAAAAGGCCAAAATGCCAATGCCTGCAGTAATGACCAATGAGGTCAGCATCGTAAAAACGATAAAAGTCTTTGTACTGGCTTCAAAAAGATCAGGGAAAAACAAAAAGGCTACGATTACCAGTGCAACCAATGCTATGCCAGCAATCCCAAAAACCTTCAATCCTTTTTTAAACCTCACCATTTTCTTACTCCGTCTTCGTTTATGCCGTACATGCAATTATAGCTACAATAAAGACATTTGCCTGCATCGAGCTGCTGGTATATCAACAGCTTACTACTTTTGAAGCACACAAAAGACTCAGCCCCTATGGGCTGAGTCCTTATTCTTGAACTTTTCGGTCGATCTTTGATAATTTGACGGATAATATAAGGTTCGTCAGCTGGTCAGTACTTAGAACTATATGGCATTAAGTGCTTGTGATATCGCATTGTCCACTTCGACCATAGTATTCTTAATATTGTCGACGGCTTTATTCATGTCGACGATTAAGTCACGAGCCTTTACAAAGCTCGGGGTAATCTCGTCCACTACAGCAATAAACTTGATCCTCGATTGGCCTTGCCACTCTGATTCCAGCTGTTTCTTAATCTTATCCATATTACTAATGATCTCAGTTAATTTAGCAGCTTCTTCTGCATATTCTTTGGAGCGTTGTTGCATTAGTTCCGGTGACATAACTATATCTGCCATTGAAAGTCTCCTTTTCCCTCTCGGAATAGAATTTATCACTTATATAGAGCCAATTAAAATTACCACGGATACATGGTCTATGTCAAGGAGATTTTATTGTGTGTTAACAAGATATCAATTTACTGACAATTAATGCAGACGGCTTTCATTTCAACCTGCGTGTGAGTAAAACAACAAGCCGCTGCGAGGCTTTGGCGCAAACCAGGTCGATTTCGGCGGCATTAGTTGGCCAGAGTCTGCAACATTGAAAAAATCATGGAAGGTCACGGCCCGCATAGCAAAAGCCAAAGGACTACTGTCTTTGTCACCAAATGCCCGGGTGCACTCAAACAAGGCATCCAAGCCTAAAGAACCGCCTACATACATGATTCGAGGCGATGTCCTTGGGTCATCGATCCCAAGCAATGGCTTCAAGACCTTGTCATGCAGGACCGATACGTCTAAGGCTGCTAAGACTTCGCTAGGGCGAATAGACTCATCCAACGTCAACCTATACCACTGTTCTTCCAGCAGCAACGAGTACTCCCCTCTCTGCAGGGGATTAAGTGATGAGACAAGCTCGTCAGGCGCGGGTTTCTCCACAGTAAAAAACTCTTCCAAAGCCTTCAAAAACTGTTCAGGCGACAATCCGTTGGTGTCTTTGACCGCGCGGTTATAGGCATGGATATGCAGCATGTCAGCGGGAAATATGATAGCGAAGATTCCCTGGTCGCCGATTTGGGCAGCTGCCTCGGCCCGATGATGGCCGTCTGCAATATACAGGTTGTCAAGCTGTTGGTAAGCCAGTTCGACTTGGGCGTTTCTTGCACTGTCGACGGCCCACACGGTGTGGCGGATATTGTCTGGAGAGTAAAAATCTGCATGTAAATGGCTGCCCGTCTGTAATTCAACAAGCAGCTCACTGATGCTTTCGTTGTAACGATGGGTCATTAGCACCGGGCTGGCCTGGGCGCCCAAAGTTTTGATATGGTCGATCCTATCGGCCAGTTTCTCTGGCCTGGTATTCTCATGCCGATGAATTATGCCGCTTCGGTACTCGTCTGTGCTTACAACTGCCACCAAGCCGAGCTGCATGTGGCTACTGCTTGGTTCTGTAGAGGCATCATATGTGGAATCAACCACTGTTTCGGTGTCTTCCCAAATCATCCGGTACAGATAGAAACGTGTTTCCTGGTCTTTTTGGTATGTTTTTGTATCGATGCTTTCATTCATTAACTGTTTGGCTTTGATATACACCTCTTGGTCGTATTCGTCTACATCCGGGAGAATCGCTGCGGTTCTGTCAATACAGAGAAAGCTTTGTGGATGCAAAGCTATCTCATCAGCAGCTTCTTCACGTGTGAACACATCATATGGCAGCGAAGCAACGTCACAGGCTTTGCGCGCATCAAGCAAATAGGCTCTAAACGGTGAGACTAAGACCACTGGTGCTTCCTTTCCTTACCCAAAACAGCTTGAATAAGACATGCGCAAGGGTTTATCCACATAAAAATGCAGCATTGTTAGAACCGTAACATCGTCAAGCGCTGAAAAAGACAATTCAAACAAGGTATTGTATGAAATAATCAGCATATTGTGAGTACTCGTCTACTGGCAGCATTGACAGCCACCGAGCGATAAAGTCCAGCCCGCCGTTTTGCATTACGAAGTACACCAGAACAGCTTGCATGACGACAATGATCCCGATGATGATATAGAAGGACTTTTTGCTGATGTCATCGTCCTCGTCGTCGTCATAATCATAATCGTCATCATACTCGTCATAGTCATCGTCGTACTCAGTTGTATCTGAAAGCTGTGATCCAGCAGTTGAGCCTCTGCTTGTATATGTCGAAGCAGACGAGCTGCGGGGCGAATAACTGCTTTCCGACACCTCGGTTGAGACTTCCATGTCTATAACGTTTGTGACCGTTGCAGTGTCACTAGCTTCCATCGACATTAACTCGGCGATAATCCTGTCGGCTTCAGCTTGAATCGCCTCTGGGGATTCTTCAGCTAGCTCGATCTGGGCGGTGTGCCGGTCGATTCCACCACGGTTGGGCAGAAGCATTACTTCTGTTCTAGCAGTATCGTCAGCTATTGAGTCCTCGGCTTCTTTGGCTTTTTGTATGTCCTCGTCAGTGATTCGAGGGGTCTCGGCTGTTATCTCAGCAGAGATTGCTGCTGCTATTCCAGCAACTATCCTCTCTGCTTCCAGCCGCTCAGCTTCTAGACGGGCTGCCTCGTCAGCTTGGGCCTTCTGCTCGGCAATCACCCTTGCCGCTTCGGCGGCAGCCTGGCGCTCGGCTTCGGCGGCAGCAGCTGCTTCGGCAACCTGGCGTTCGGCTTCGATGATTGCAGCCTGACGCTCGGCTTCGGCAGCAGCGGCTTCAGCGGCCTGGCGCTCGGCTTCTGCAACAGCGGCCTGGCGCTCGGCTTCAAGAGCAGCGGCTTCTGCAATCTGGCGTTCGGCTTCGATGATTGCTGCTTGGCGTTCGGCTTCGAGAGCAGCGGCTTCGGCGGCCTGGCGCTCAGCTTCAAGAGCAGCGGCTTCGGCAGCCTGGCGCTCGGCTTCTACTCTAAGCGTATCCGGAGCCAACGACCTTTCGGCTTCCAGTCGTTCGGCTTCTTGGGCAGCAGCTCTGGCAGCTGCCAATTCAGCTGCTATCCGGACAGTTTCTGCTGCCTCGTTCGCAGCTTTTTCTTCGTCTGCTCTTTTGGTTTCAGCCTCGGCTGCCTGCTCTGCAGCTATTCTCTCTGCTTCGATTCTAGCAGCCTCAGCAGTTATCCTCTTGCTTGCCTCTGCCTTTGCAGCCTCCTCGGCTTCTATACGGGCAGCAGCAATCCTTTCTGCTTCTTCCCGTGCTGCTTCCAGCTTTGCTGCTTCTTCAGCGGCGATCCTCTCAGTCTCTATGCGTTCTGCCTCAAGACGTGCCGCCTCTTCGGCAGCCGCTCGGACAGCAGCGAGCTCGGCAGCGATCCTTGAAGTCTCAGCAGCTTGGGCAAGCGCTCTTTCTTCTTCAAGCTTCCTAACCTCGGCTTCGGCAGCGGCTTTTTCAGCCTCCAGCCTTCTTGCCTCGGCCTCGGCAGCGGCTTTCTGCTCGGCGATCCTGTTAGCCTCCAGCTCAGCGGCTTTTTCAGCCTCCAGCCTTATGGCCTCAAGCCTTAAGGCCTCATTGTTTGCTTTTTCAGCCGCTAACCGGTCAGCCTCGATTCGGCTAGCTTCTTGAGCTGCTCTTTCCTCAGCAGCAACACGTGCCGTTTCTTCAGCAACTGCCCTTTCCAAGGCAATACGGTCTGCTTCGGTTTTAGCAGCAATGAGTTTTATTGCTTCTTCCTCGGCTATCCGCTCAGCTTCTAAACGCTCTGCTTCCAGCCGGCTTCTTTCTTGTGCAGCTTTTTGGGCTGCCTCTTTTTCTGCAAGCAATCTAGCGTTTTCTTCTGCCGCCCGTTCTTCGGCCTCGATTCTTACAGCCTCAAGCCTGGCTGCTTCCTCGAATGCTACCCTTTCAGCTTCAATCCTGACTGCTTCGATTCGGGCTGCCTCTTCGGCGGCTTTTTGCTCTGCTTCTGTTCTAAGGGTTTCTAGCCTGGCTATTTCTTCAGCAGCTCTGGCCTCGGTCTCTAACCGGACGGCCTCAATACGCGCAGCCTCTTCGGCTGCCCTTTGCTCTGCCTCTGTCCGCACTGTTTCAAGCCTAGCCGCCTCTTCTGCAGCAGTGCGCTCTGCCTCGGCCCTGACAGCCTCTAGCCTGGAAGCCTCTTCTGCAGCAGTGCGCTCTGCTTCGGCCCTGACAGCCTCTAGCCTGGAAGCCTCTTCGGCGGCGGTGCGTTCCGCCTCGGCCCTGACTGCCTCTAGCCTGGAGGCTTCTTCGGCAGCTCGCTTTTCAGCTTCTACCCTTAGGGTTTCGAGCCTGGAGGCTTCTTCGGCAGCTATTCGTTCAGCCTCGATTCTTGCAGACATCTCTGCTTCTGCTTGTTCAGCCGCCAATCTGGCAGCTTCCTCTACAGCAGCTATTCTTGCAGCTTCCTCATAAGCAGCTTGTTCGGCTGCCAGCCTGGCTGCTTCCGTAGCTGCTGAACGCTCGGCATTGATTCTTTCCGTCTCCAGCTTTATTTCTTCAAGTTTGGCATTTTCCTCTTCAGCCAAACGCTCTGCTTCAAGCCTAATTGCCTCAAGCCTGGCCCTTTCAGCCGTGGCCTTCTCCGCAGCCTCTTTCTCTGCTTCTAGATTAGCAGTCTCGACAGCATTGAGCCTAGCTGCTTCTTCAGCAGCTGCCCGTTCTTGGGCAATACGGTCTGCTTCAAGCTTTGCGGCTTCAAGCAAGACGGCTTCTTCTTCAGCTATTCTCTCTGCTTCGAGCCTCTCTGACTCAAGCCTGGCCCTTTCGGCTGCAGCTTTTTCAGCAGCGTCTTTCTCTATTGCTAGCTTTGCTACTTCTTCAGCGGCTTTCGCCTCGGCAGCAAGCCTTGCATTTTCAATCCTGTTCGCTTCATCCTGGGCAAGCCTTTCAGCCTCCAGCCGGACTGCTTCCAGCCTGGCTGCTTCTTCAGCGGCTTTAGCCTCGGCAGCTATGCGGGCGGTCTCGATTTTTTCTGCTTCCTCGAAAGCAAGGGCTTCTGCCTTTGTTCGAATCTCCTCTAGCTTGGCAGCTTCTTCAGCGGCAAGTTGCTCCGCTTCTAGTCGAATCGCCTCCAGCCTGGCTGCTTCTTCTGTAGCTCGTGTCTCGGCTTCTGCTAAGCGGGCTTCTTCAGCTGCCGCCCTCTCTGCTGCCAGACGTTCTGCTTCTTGCTTTGTCTCAGCAAGCTTGGCTGCTTCTTCAGCTACGATTTTCTCTGCTTGGATACGCTCGGCTGTAAGCCTTGCTGCCTCAATCGTTGCTAAGCGCTCGGTTTCTTGGCGTTCAGCCCCAATTCTTTGTACTTCGGCAGCAGCCTGCTCAGCAGCTATCAGCTCAGCCTCGATGCTCGCTGCTTTTTCAGCAGCTATCCTCTCGGCTGCTATCCTCTCGGCTTCTATCTGCTCTGCTTCTACTCGGGCAGCCTCAATGGCAGCCCTTTCATTGGCTACACGCTCGAACTCTTGTTTCGCCTCTTCTTCTGCCCGGGCTCTTTCACTTGCTATGCGCAAGGCTTCAAGCCTAGCGGCTTCCAGCCTCTCAGTTTCTTGTGCAGCACTTCTTTCGGCCTCTAAGCGTGCATTCTCAGCTGCTTGCAGCTCTTCAACCAGCCTCTTGGCTTCGGTCTCGGCAGTAAGGCGGGCAGCAGACATCCGCTCAGCCTCAAGCTGGGCTGCTGCTTCTGCTGCATCTCTTTCAGCAGCGATGCGCTCGGCTTCCATCCTGGCTGCCTCGGCAGCGGTTTTTTCAGCATCAATCCGGTCTGACTCAAGCTTGATAAGCTCTTCGGCTGCGGCGCGCTCGGTGGCTATGCGCTCGGCTTCCAGCCTGGCGGCGCGCTCGGCAGCTGCTCGTTCAGCAGCAATGCGGTCGGCTTCGAGACGCTCTGCTTCCCGTAAGGCGGCTACTGCTGCCGCTTGCTCAGCCTCGATACGCTCGGCTTCTAGGCGGGCAGCCTCCATCACTGCTGCACGTTCGGCAGCGATTCGTTCTTCCTCAAGCCTTGCAGCCTCCAGCCTAGCGGCTTCTGCTGCTGCCTGCTCAGCCTCCAGACGGGCTGCTTCCAGACGGGCTGCCTCCATCACTGCTGCACGTTCGGCAACAATTCGCTCGGCTTCTATTCTGATTGCTTCCTGCCTGGCAGCTTCTTCGGCTGCCCGTTCAGCAGCGATGCGTTCGGCTTCTAAGCGTTCGGCCTCACGTCTTGCCGCTTCGGCAGCTGCCCTCTCTTCAGCCAGCTTCTCAGCTGCAACCATGTCAGAGATCTGAGTCAAGCGGCTGGACAAGGTGCTCGCTGCAACCGAGGCCTGCGGCTCTATATATGGTTGCTGATAAGCTACGCTCGTAGCAGCCTGCTCGTTTACCAGGGCTGTTGTGTCAGGCGGTTTCACCGACACCAACCTCATTCCGCCTATTTCAGGGTCAAACTGAAGCCCGAATTGCGTTGTTTGGTTTGGTGCTGTCGGGGCATCTTGCAAGCCGCCAGCTTGGGCAGATGGCGCGGGGGCAGACGCTTGGGCTGCGGGCGCGGGGGCAGGCACCTGCATTGCAGGCGCTTGGGCTGCGGGCACTTGCCTTACAGCCTGTAGTGCGCTGTCGCTTACGCCTACGTCAGGCACATCGACAGACGGCATAGGCGCGTTTGTCAGGCTGACAGTGCCAGGGGCTTGGCCTAGGGGGCTGGTGTTCTCGTCAAGCCGGCCAGGTACGTTAAGCGCTTCTGTCTCGATTGGCAAGAGCGGCTCGTCCTTCTCCACATAAGCTTGAAAACTTGCTTGCGAGGTATCGTTTAGGCCTGTTAGGCCCACTTCTGGCCCGGGGGCGCCTGACTGTATGGCAGCAGGCCTCGTAGCAGTCTGTGTAGGAAAGCTGTCAATCGTGATCAGGGGGGAGACCCCCTCCAACACGCTCGAGATGCTGCTATGGATCTGCTCGTCAAGCTTATCTATTTCACCTATACTGAACGCATCCTGATCAATCAGCTCGTTGTCTGTGGCATTGGGGTCAGAATCGTTCGGTAGTTGTCTCTCCTCCACAATCGGCACCTACCTAAGAGTTTAGTCAGATAATTTCTTCGAAGGGTGCTTCAAGGTCTCCTTCGATTATCGTGCGAACTGTACCATTGATCACAGCACCAGGCTCGACAGCAATCGAAGCTGCAGTAACATCGCCCAGACAATAGGAGTGACTACGAAAAACTACCACATTATCTGCAGCAATATTACCTCGGACTTTTCCGTCGAAAATTATATTCTTCGTTGTTACGTCACCATCGATAATCGAAGTATCGTTGACTATAACGCCCTGTCCGGCTTTTAAGTTGCCTTTGACACGGCTGTTATAGAGCCCGATTTTTTCGCCATCGATATTCCCTCTCACCTGACCATGTATCGCAACATCTCCCTGAGCTGCAATATTTCCTCGGACCTTACCGATAATGTCAATATGGCCTTCGGTTATGATGTCTCCGAGCACTGTGGCCTCACGGGCGATGATCGATATTCCCTTTTCGCCAGTCTCGCTGTTGCCAGCTTCTGCGTTAAAGCCGTTCGTTGAGGTAGCTGACGAGTTTGGGACAAGCGTTGAAGAGAGGGCAGCCTTGGATGTATCCTCCTCCTCGATTAAAGACATATCGATATCCCCAGTGTTTTTTGGGTCTTCTTGCCCTGAGTCGTCAATATCGAGTACGGTTTGGGATGAATCGTCCACTCGGCCGTCAGACACTGGCGTATCTAACTCGTTTTCTTCGTTAAGTGAATTATTCGTGCTTTCATCCATATTCAATCCCGTTTCGTGAGGGCTAACTGCGTTTTTTGAGCACCTGTTAACACTATACTAGCGAAATTATACCGCACCCCTTCTATCTCGCGATATGAGAATTCAATAACCTAAAACCACTTACGAACGGGCTCGCACAAGGCCAAACTTGCCCTAGTTGGCATGTGAGTGCAGATATGCAGCTTAGACAACCACTTAAGCCTACCAATGGATGATTACTGGTGTGCCGACCTCAACCATCCCGTATAAGTCCCTGGCGCTGCTATAAGGCAGGTTGATGCAACCGTGCGAGCCACCGTACTGATACCGGTTGCCGCCGAACCAAGGCTGCCAATAAGCGTCATGAATGCCTACTCCGCCATATGTAACGCCTAGCCAGAACTGCACAACCGAGTCCCACATCGGGTTGCCGTCTTCTTGGATAGGCCCTTGCAAGCGCGCCGGGCTTACCCGGGTCAAGACCCGATAGACCCCACAGGGAGTCGTCCACATCGGGGTCGGCAAGCCAGTGACGATATCGGTCTCTAGCACCAACTCACCGTTAACAAAGTAAAAGAGCTTCTGTATGCCTTGGTCGATTTCGATATAGGTGCCGCCCCAGTCCGGCATGCTTGCTTCACTGGGATGCTCTGCCCCACGCTGGGCATAGTACGGCTCTCGGGTCTCGCTGGACTTGTTGGTGATTGCGGCGATGATTGCGTTCCGCTCTGCCATACGGTCGATTTGCCAACCGTATGTACCGCCGCTGACCGTGATCATGTCCCCTCGATGGGCTTGAAAAACACGCTCGATCCCTAAGGTGTTATGACGTTTGCAGAAGTCATCCAGCCAAGCGTCCAGTGCCACATAGTCAAGCATTTTTGAGCCGTCGTCGTTTTCGATGAACCAGTCGATGGCAATATTGGCGTCAAGCGTCTCGGTTTCATCGCCGAACTCATAGACGATTTGGAACTGGGCATATGTGTTAAAGTCCTCGACACGGGTCAGCAGTTCCTGGTCGCCTGCATAGACGGTAGGGTTCAGATAACAGCCTGTTGAATTCAAGTCACACTGGTTCATGGCGTTGATCAAGTGGTCAGATATAACCCGAAAGACCAGCTCGTCGTCTAGAGCAGTGCCTAAGTCCTCGTCTTCGATGACCCAAGACCCATTTCTAAATATTGGCCGAGCGTCAACTGGGTAGCGCATATTCTCAGGGTCTAGCAAGCCGCTGTCGTAAAGGTATTTTTCCAGCAAGTCGGCTTCAAATCTGAGCGATGGGTCAGTGTGGTACTCGTTTTGCGGTATCAACCTAAGCGGCCAAAGCCATGGGTTTTGGGATTTGAGGATAGTCTCGATCTGGTCGTCTGGAATGTAGTACAGGCCGACATCGTCCGAGTAAAGGGTATATTGGACGTCTTCGCGGCCGGTGATGGTCATGGTGAAGCACTCTGCGTTGAAGAAGAGCCTCGACTCGGCCTCGTCGACTGACAAGAAGGTCATATTGCGCTTGTCGATAGTGGTATTGAACCCAAAATGGTCGTTAAAGTAGAACACACCATACAGATACACGACTAAAACCACGCCTACCAACAAGGCAGCAATGGATTGGACAGGCCTTTTCAGCGATTTGCCTAGCAGGTACAGATCCTCGGTTTTTCGCGGAGCCTTGTCTTTTGCTTCGGCAGCATCTTCTGTACCGTCTGTGGGCAGGACCCCGCTGATGGCTGCTTTGATCGATCTTATGTCTGTAGGAATCTCTTGGCTGACTAAGGCTTGCTCGTTTAATACTTGCTCCCCCATCGAAAGCGCTTCCGCTGGAGAGTCCTGGGCTGTCAAGACCCCGTTGTCATAGGCTGTCCCGTTGTCATAGGCTGTCCCGTTGTCATATGCTGTCCCGCGGTCATGCTCGGAAAC
Organism: Coriobacteriia bacterium; assembly: GCA_009776725.1. Lineage (GTDB taxonomy): Bacteria > Actinomycetota > Coriobacteriia > Coriobacteriales > UBA8131 > WQXZ01. The sequence continues at coordinate 58,300 of WRNE01000006.1, read as the reverse complement.
CTCTACACTGCTTGACATCATCGGAGCGCTGTCTTTAAACCTACGGCCCCCACTAGGTTTTTGCTGGTCTGCTTCTTTTTTATGATCAGCACTCATAATGAAATACCATCTTTTTTAAACCCCTTACTCTGCTCTTTCGTTGTTTAGCATTTTAAATGTTTATTGTTTTGATATTAACTTGATGGGATGCGCTTTGCCTTTGCTTTGTATACAGTTTGCAAACGTGGGTTTTCACTCAGGCCTTGGACACTGCCGGCATCTCGTCTGCGAGCCAGCAAATTCGCAGTCGCAATAGATTTTACTCCAAGATAAAGCCGACGTTGTATCAAATACCGCCTGTCCGCCAATGATACAGCGCATATCGTATAGTATGTATATCGTTTACATGGGCGAATGCTACTGCAAAAACCCATGTACGTTATAAAACGGCAGCTTGTTGCGATGCGAGCCAAGTACCTTGCCAGGCCCCTTGTGCCAAAACGCAGCACAGTTTGCCAGCATAGACCCCAAAGGAGGGACCATGGACGAAGTTTATGAGCTACTAAAGAAAGTCGGCACTTATTATTTGGCCACCGTTGATGCAGACAAGGCCCGGGTAAGGCCGATGGGCACGATCAATGTCTTTGAGAACAAGCTGTACATTCAAACCGGGCGGTCCAAAGACGTGGCCAAGCAGATTTTTGCCAACCCCAATGTCGAAGTCTGTGCCTTTGACGCAGAGACTGGGACCTGGATCCGCATTTCCGCCAAGCTGATCGCTGACGAACGCCGCGAAGCAAAGCAGTCAATGCTCGATGCCTACCCGAATCTAGCGGGAATGTATTCTGTCGACGACGACAACATGCTGGTTTTGTGCTTCGAAGATGCAACTGCCCGCTTCGACAGCTTTGGCGGAGACACCTCGTACGTTGATTTTTAATCTGGAGAAGACCTAGCATTTTGCACAATGCACGTCTTATGTAAGAAGCAGCTTCATCAGATAACAAGTTATACCAGGCTCTGGTGACCGTCCACATAATCGGTCACCAGGGCCTTTCTTATCTAAAAGAGAGCCTAGGGGCGCGGGTTCTTATCCCCATATAAAACTTTACACTCATTTTACATACGCAGGTGTATGGTTTTTACAGCTCGTATATATAGTATCTCTAAAAGGGAATTATCTAAACAACAACCCCAGGAGGAAGTATGCAAAAATTCGTTTCGATTTTACTGGTTCTGATGCTTGGCACGTCCGCGGTCTCTGCTTGTACCCCGGCCAGCAGCAATGGGGACGAAGAGAACGAGAGTACCGAGTCGAACGAGTCCACACATGGATTTGACAACACGAAGCCGATCACGGTAGTCTCCCGCGAGGACGGCAGTGGGACCCGCTCTGCTTTTATCGAGCTTTTCGAGGTTCAGGATGCCAACAAGAACGACAACACCACCAAAGAGGCAGTCATTGCTGACAAGACCGATGTGATGATGACCAATATTGCTAACGACCCGTATGCGATTGGTTATATATCACTGGGCTCGCTGAACAACACAGTCAAGGCAGTCAGCATCGACGGCGTCGCTGCTACGACCGCGAACGTCAAAAACGGCACCTATGCGATTCAAAGGCCTTTCATCATTGCTACCAAGCCTGACCCGACTGGCCTAGCTAAAGACTTCATCGACTTCATCATGTCCAAAGAAGGACAGGCCATCGTCGAGGAAAGAGGCTACCTAGCCGCTGACGAGAACGCTCCTGAGTACAACGGCACCAAGCCTTCCGGATCGATCGTTGTCGGTGGGTCGTCATCCGTTACCCCGCTCATGGAGTACTTAGTCCAAGAGTATAAGAAGCTGAACACGAACGCTACCATCGAGGTCCAAATGAGCGACTCGTCTTCTGGTATGACCGGTGCAATGAACGGTACATATGATATCGGGATGTCCAGCCGCGAGCTAAAAGACACCGAGGCAGCAGAGTTGACTGGTATCGATATTGCTGTTGACGGCATCGCCGTGATAGTCAACAACAACAACCCTGTCACCGACTTAAGTGCCGAGGATGTCATGAGGATCTACACAGGCGAGATTACTACTTGGAGCGAAATCAAGTGAAGACACTTGGTGGTTTCGTACGCTTCAAAGAACAATCTATGCGTGTGATATTTGCCTTGTCAGCCCTAACAGCAATCCTTGCTGTTGGGCTGATTTGTCTTTTCCTCTTCGTTTATGGACTGCCCGCCATTGTCCAAAAGATCGGAGTCGTCGACTTCTTGTTCGGGATGGACTGGGCCCCGACTAATAATCCCCCCGCCTTTGGCATCTTCCCGATGATTATAGCCAGTATCTACATAACGGTCGGGGCAGTCATCTTCGGGGTCCCCATCGGCATCCTGACGGCAGTCTTTATGGCTAAAATCTGCCCACCGCGGATATATAAGGTCTTAAAACCAGCTGTGAACCTGTTGGCTGGCATCCCTTCGGTGATCTATGGGTTTTTCGGGATAGTGGTCCTGGTTCCCTTTGTCAGGCAGAATTTCGGTGGTAACGGTTCAAGCATCCTGTCGGCTGCCATGTTACTAGGCATTATGATCCTGCCAACGGTTATCGGTATCTCCGAATCATCGATCAGGGCTGTGCCCGACGAGCTCTACGAGGGAGCGCTTGCCCTTGGAGCCAGCCATGAAAGGGCAGTGTTTAGCGTCTTGGTCCCTGCTGCAAAGTCTGGGATCATGGCAGCAGTCGTCTTAGGGGTCGGCCGAGCCATCGGCGAGACCATGGCCGTCAAGATGGTCGCTGGGAACCAAGCCTTGCTACGGATGCCTAACGAGTTCCTCAAAGGGACAAGGACGCTCACAGCGAACGTTGTGATTGAGATGGGCTACGCCGAAGGCCTGCATCGAGAGGCATTGATTGCTACCGGTCTAGTACTGTTTGTCCTAGTCTTGCTGATAAACATGCTGTTCTCATTACTGATGAGGAGGTCTGAGGCATGAGGAAATACTACAGCCTTCTCCTTAAATATATCACCTGGATCTCCGCATTCTTGACGTTTACCATGCTGATATTGATCATTTGTTACATCCTGGTCCGCGGAATCCCATTCATCAAGCCCTCGCTTTTTGAGTTTGCCTACAACACCAACAACGTCTCCTTGATGCCAGCTTTGGTAACTACGGTGATGACTGTCGGCCTTGCTTTGCTGATCGCTGTGCCCTTCGGGGTGTTTTCAGCTATCTACCTCGTAGAATACGGGACTCGTGGGTCAAAGCTCGTCAGCCTGGTACGCATGACGGCTGAGACCTTGTCGGGGATTCCCTCGATAATCTATGGGTTGTTCGGATCGCTTTTCTTCGTCATCTGGCTCGGTTGGGGCTATTCGCTGCTGGCTGGCAGCCTCACCCTTGCCATTATGGTCTTGCCTCTGATCATGCGGACCACCGAAGAAAGCTTGATGGCAGTGCCTGACAGCTACCGTGAGGGATCGTTCGGCTTGGGTGCAGGCAAGCTGCGGACAGTGTTCCGTATCGTTTTGCCCTCGGCCGCCCCGGGTATCCTGTCTGGCGTGATTTTGGCTATCGGCCGGATCGTCGGAGAGACCGCGGCATTGATCTACACGGCTGGAACCGTCGCACAGATACCGTCCAGCCCGATGTCTTCGGCTAGGACACTTTCTATTCACATGTATGCCTTGTCCAGCGAAGGGCTCTATACCGGCCAAGCCTATGCGACAGCAGTGATTCTTCTGCTGGTCGTCGTGGCCATCAACGCGCTCTCTTCGTATTTGACTAAATCAATGTCTCGACGTTTATACTCCATTGATTAAATAGTATTTAATTAAAGGGATAAAACCATGAACAAGCTCGATGTGCAGCACAAATTCACTCTAGAACACGTCAATTTATGGTATGGCGAGTTCCAGGCATTAAAGGACATTACATTTAATATCGATGCCAACCTGATTACAGCTTTGATCGGCCCTTCTGGTTGCGGAAAGTCGACTTTGATTAAAAGCCTCAACAGGATGAACGACTTGATTGAAGGCTGTCGGATCGAGGGAAGCCTTTTGCTTGACGATGAAGACATCTATAGCAACATCGATGTGAACCATTTACGCAAGCGTGTAGGCATGGTTTTTCAAAAACCGAACCCCTTTCCAATGAGCATTTACGACAACATTGCCTTTGGCCCCAAAACGCATGGGATCACCACAAAACTAAAGCTTGACGAGATAGTCGAGCGGTCTTTGCGGGATGCAGCGATTTGGGACGAAGTCAAGGACCGTTTGAAAAAAAACGCCCTTTCGCTGTCTGGCGGACAACAACAAAGGCTTTGTATCGCACGGGCTTTGTCTGTTGAACCTGACGTGCTTTTAATGGATGAGCCGACTTCGGCCCTAGACCCGATCTCGACAGCAAAAATCGAAGATTTGCTTTCGATATTGAAAAAAGACTACACAGTGGTTATTGTTACTCATAACATGCAGCAAGCAACTCGCGTTTCTGACAGAACAGCGTTTTTTTTGCTTGGGGAGATGGTCGAGTACGGTGATACCGAACAAGTTTTCTCTTTTCCTCAAGACAGGCGCTGCGAAGACTACATCACGGGACGATTTGGTTGAAATGGATAAAAAACCAAGTCATTGCCACTTTTACTTTTTACATCAAAGCCTAAAAAACGAGGAGGCGGATAAAAATGCGAAGCAGGTTTGACGAACAATTAGCCCAGCTAAACAACATGTTGATAGAAATGGGAGCCTTAATTGAGCGGGCGATATTAATGACTACCCAGGCCCTTACCGAACAGGATAGTGAAATCGCCATACAAGTCATCGACCTTGACGAGGAAGTCGACCAAAAAGAAAAAGACATCGAGGCCTTCTGCTTGAAGCTGCTTTTGCAGCAACAACCAGTAGCCAGCGACCTGCGTTTGATTTCGGCTTGCTTGAAAATGATCACCGACATGGAGCGGATCGCTGACCAGGCATCGGACATCTCTGAGATATCGATCATGATGGCTGCCAATGGCAACCAGGCCAATGGCGCCTCGCCGACCATGCAGCATATACCAGAGATGGCAGACGCGACAATCAAGATGGTTACCTGGAGTATCGATGCCTTTGTAAAGAAGGACATTGAACTAGCCAAAACCGTTGTAAAGCACGATGACGTTGTTGACCGGCTTTTCGATACAGTCAAGTACGAGCTGATCGAACTGATCCAGAACTACCAGATCAACGGCGAACTGGCGATCGACCTGATCATGATTGCCAAATACTTCGAACGAATCGGTGACCACGCTGTAAACATTGCCGAATGGGTAGCGTTTTCAATCACCGGGAAGCATGTTCGCTTCTTCCCTGAGCTTGCAGGAAAAAGGCCTTGGGAAGAAGTCATTTCATAGAAAGGCAGACTAATCCTTGGACACCAATGCAATCCAAAGGGTATTCTTCGTCGAAGACGATGAGGAAATCCGTGAAATTGTCTTATATGCCCTGCGTTCAACGGGCTTTGAGTCAGTAGGCTTTGAGAATGCCGTAGGTTTCTATGCTGAGTTGGAGAGAAGCCCGACCCTCCCGTCGCTGGTTCTGCTGGACATCATGCTGCCAGGTAACGACGGTTTGTCGATTTTGCAAAAACTACGTAATTCTCCCCAAACAAAGGCGCTGCCAGTCATTATGTTGACTGCCAAAGGAAGTGAGTACGACAAGGTAACAGGCCTAGACATGGGGGCTGACGACTATTTGGTCAAGCCTTTCGGGGTCATGGAGTTGATTTCCCGGATCAATGCAGTGCTGCGTCGTAGCAGGTCTTTGCGGATTGACGAGAAGTTGACATACAAGAATATCAGCCTTGACATTGCCCGGCGTACTGTTACGGCAGACGGAAAAGTCGTCCAACTGACCTATAAAGAGTTTGAGCTGCTTTACCACTTTTTACTTAACACCGGCCTGGTCTTGGCCCGAAACCGCATTATGGAGGCAGTCTGGGGCTACGATTTCGCTGGTGAGACCCGCACGCTGGACATGCACATAAAAACACTGCGGCAAAAGCTGGGAGTAGCCGGTGAGCACATCAAGACGGTCCGTAACGTAGGATACAAGCTTGGGGAGTGAGCTGTTTGAGAAAGCGTATCTACCGTAACTTCATCGGGTTAGTGTTCCTCAGTGCTTTCGTATTGTCGACTATCCTCAGCTTGATTTTCTACAATGCCTTCAAGTCACGTGTCTACTTGGATGTACGTGAGTCCGCCCAGTTGGTAGCCAGTGTCTTAAACAGCGCTTATGCCAGGTCGGACATGGCCTTATCCCCAGAAAGCTCTTTTGTCGAGGACTTGGAGTTTATTGGGGAGAATACCAAGGCTTTGCGGATCACAGTCATCAGCCCTGATGGCAGCGTTATATTTGACAACGAGCTGCCTGTCTACTCGCTGGAGAACCACAGTGACCGGCTTGAGTTTAGAAGCGCCTTGGAGAATGGCGGCGGCGAGGCCGTTCGTTATTCGACGAGCCAGATGACTGAAACATACTACTATGCTATATTGCTAGATGATGGAAACGTGTTGCGGCTTTCACGGACGACCGAAGGAATTACAAGCATCTTCTTGTCGGTCCTGCCAGTCGTTATTCTGGTGACTGTCGGGATCATGGTAATTGCGAACTATTTTGCCCGACGCCTGACTAGGAATATCGTCAATCCTTTCGAAAGCATCGACTTTGACAGCGAGAATATCATTGCCTATGACGAGCTGGTTCCTTATGCCAAGCGGATCAACCAGCAAAAACAGGAGATAAATAGCCAACTGGCCGCTATGCAAAACCGTTCGGACATGGTCCTCGCCATCACTAACAACATGCGGGAAGGCCTGATCCTCTTAGACGATACTGGCAAGATCCTCACAGCCAATAAGAGCGCCCTTGATATCTTCCAAGAAAACGAAGACGACATCTCGGATGTGGACATACTGCATATTTGCCGCGACATCGATTTTCAAAACGGGGTAAAGACCAGCTTGTCAGGGTCAAACGCTGAAATAGTCTGGGAGAACTCGGGAGAGTATTACAGCATCTTTTTCAGTCCGGTTCTCAGTGCTGACGAGATCATCGGGAGTATCGTCCTTTTCTTTGACATCAGCGACCGAATCAATGCCGAGCAGCTGCGCAAGGAGTTCTCGGCGAACGTCTCCCATGAGCTGAAGACGCCTCTCACTTCAATATCGGCCCTCTCCGAAATGATCAGCAACGGAATGGCTAAAGACGAGGACGTTCAAGGCTTTGCCGAAAAGATCGCCGAGCAGGCAAGACGCTTGATGAATATTATTGACGATATCATCAAACTCTCCGAATTTGACGAGAACCGAATCGTAAGGGACTTCGAGCACTTCGACTTATACAGCCTGGCCCAGTCAGTGCTTGACTCACTAAGGGCGGAGGCTGATGCCAAGGCTTTGACTGTAGAGTTGTTTGGCCAGCATATCATGGCTTTTGCCGACCGGCAGATGATCGACGAGCTTTTATACAACCTGCTTGACAACGCTATCAAGTACAACAAGACCGGAGGGTCGGTCAAGGTGACCTTATCCGAATCAGAGGCCCACCAGCGGATCGCAGTCACCGACACTGGGGTCGGGATCCCCCTCGAGCAACAGAGCCGGGTATTCGAGCGTTTCTACAGGGTAGACAGCTCAAGGTCGAAGAAGACTGGCGGAACCGGCCTTGGCCTGTCGATCGTCAAGCATATCGTTGAATACCACGGCGGCTACATAGAGCTGGCCAGTGCTCCGGAGACAGGAACGACCATAACCTGCTATTTACCGAAAAAATAGGCAGCCGGTACAAATAGGCAGCCCCGCCTGTTTTCAACTCTGCATCAAGCTTGGCTGCTACTCAGACAGATCTACTATTTGGCTCATGTCAATGGTGATCTTTCCGGTGGAGAATAAAACCTGGTAGTCTGACGTGTCCACCACATCACATACAAGCTCGATTTGCTCAATGCCTTCGATGCCGTTTTTGTCCAAATCAGTCTGATAGATAAAAATAGGCTGAAAAGCTACTTTGCCTGCCCCAATTTCGTTGTAGTAGACAGGGTTTACCGCATAGCCGTTGATTGAGAAGCTCCGAATCGTAATCACGATGTTTTGCTGACTACTGTTTTCGATGAAAGTCGAGATGTTTATTCCCTGCTCGCTAGAATACGCATAGGTGCCAGCCTCATAGGCTTTAATGACTATCCTTACCCCTTGGTTGTTATATACCTCATGCCCTTTATCGTCGAAGGCTTGTTCGTAGGACGGGTCGGCTGAGGTCTCAATCTTGATCACTGGCGAATAGAAGATGACTTCGTATGATGGATAACTGTCTACACGAAAGACGAATTCTATATCCTTGATCAACTCGATGCCTGCAATATCGAGCTGCCTTTGCGGTATCACGATGGTGTGCTCTTCGGTTTTTCCAGCACCCACAGCGCCTTCAAAGTTGCTTTGGATCATAGCGTTGTTGACAGACAGGCTTAAAACATAGGCTGCTATGTCGTCTTCACGGTTGTTGGCTATAGTAACCTTCAACTCCGGGCCCAGCTCGCCTGCTAGGTCAAGCGATTTTGCTGTGACCAGCAAGTCATATTGGTTCAATATGACTTGCTCGGCAATATCTACCTCGTCTTGGCTGTTGCCAGGCTGGTCTTGCATATCAGGCTCGTCAAGACCCGCAGAGGGAGTGCAAGCCATTAAAGACAAGACTGCCGAGGCTACGAGAAACAGGCTGATTATTCGTTTCATATCAAAAATCCCTCCATTATTGTCAAGTCGGATCCAGCTATTCGAGTGTATATTTGAAACCTGGATACTTCGTGTTATGGTACTTCAAAAAACTGCGACTAGTATTTTAATTTAAAACGCCCTGACACTGTATTTGCAGGTCAGGGCGAGTATTTTATGGCGGGATATACGGGACTTGAACCCGCGACCTCCGGCTTGACAGGCCGGCACTCTAACCAACTGAGCTAATACCCCGCATATAAGTACTGCTATAGTCAGCGGTCGTTATGATATACGAAAGATCAAGCTCCGTCTAGTATGCAGGGCATGGTAGGATGTATATATGATTAAAGCAGCTATTTTTGACATGGACGGCCTGTTGATCGATACCGAAAAGTATTGGTGGCAGGCCGAGGTCGAGGTCTTTAACAGTGTCGGCATCCCCCTGACGCTTGATTTGGCGAAAACGACCATGGGCATGATGATGCGCGATATAACAGCACACTGGGCGAGGGTTTATCCCCATATTGAATATGACCGAGAGGATGTGATCGACAGAGTCTACGACAAGCTAGTCGAATACGTCGGTTTATATGGAGAAGCGATGTCGGGGGCCCTCGCTGCGGTCTCGATTTGTGAGCAGGCCGGCTTAATGCTGGCGATTGCTTCGTCTTCTTATCCCGTACTGATCGAAGCGGTCATGGAAAAGCTGAATTTAAGCGGACGAATCAATGTCTATGCATCGGCAATGCACGAAATGCACGGGAAGCCGTCGCCTGACGTTTATTTAAGTGCTGCCAAAAAGCTTGGTGTAGATGCTTTGGACTGTCTAGCTTTTGAAGACTCGATCGCTGGGGTCCAGTCTGCAAAAGCAGCCGGAATGAAGTGTATTGCTGTTCCAGACCCTAGTATGTTTGACCGGCCTGAGTATGGGATAGCAGACCTCAAACTACATTCCTTAGTGCAGTTTGATGAAAGCATGCTGCTTAAGCTAGGCTGAAGTTGTAAAGCAAAACGCTTATTGGAACATAATAATTGCTCAGCCTTTGATAACCAGGCATGCCCAAATCGTCTAGCGAAGGATAGTCTTGGTCCCAACCGATATTGCCTCGTGCCAGTTCCTGCGCTGCCAGCGAGTTGTCTGAGAAAGAATACTGAGTGACGATATACGTGCCCATGCTCGCTTCGTAGACGAGCAGGCCGCTCTCGCCGTTTGCATATAAGACCGAATGCCCTCCATAAAAGCCATTTTCGACTCTGTGTGTTTGTCCATTGCCAAACGCAAAAATGTCATACCAATAATCTGCTTCAGCTTCGCCGGATTTTATCAGCAGCTCTGGCACACCGTTTCGGTCGATGTCGTACAGACAATACGTGATGGCTGGTTTTGCATGTTCATTGCCAGTGAAACGCTCTCTGTTGGCCTTGTCTAATTGGCGGACAAACGAGGACAGATAGTCTTCTTCGACAGTCACAAACGAGTCGAGCCCTTGGTTTTCCAATGCGCCTAGCACCTTCGACGTTTGTTCGATTGTCTGTCTGATATCGATACCGAGCACTTTCATCAAGCCTGTATAAGTAAAGCCGTCGTTTGACAAGACAGCGCTCAGTAAAATCTTGTTGTATGAGCTATTGTGCTCGTCCCAGGCATCTTCTGTGACTGGTATATAAGAATCGTCTTTCATGTCGACGTCGGTAATAGACATTGACTGGTCGTGGTATTCCAACTGTTCTTCTATTAACCGTTGGTCGGAGTAGTAGTAATTAGAGTAGCTGTATGTCCTGAGATAGGGGACCTCACTGTACAGTTGGACGACTGGCAGGCCTTTAGTGTTCTCGAAAACTGTGATGAAACAATTGACCGAGCTTTGCGACAAAGTGTTGGAGCTGTTTATCCTGCCCACGAAGGGTATATGCAGCAGCTGTTCTAAAGTTTCATCGTAAAGCGTCCAAACCTCTATCTCATAGGTCGATTCACTGGGTATCAATTGCCCATATATATTCTCGTCAAAATGCTTGCTGTTGTTGTAAACGAGCAGCAGGTCTTCTATTCCGTCTCCATTGAAGTCAAGTATATCGACTATGCATAAACCATTGATATAACTGCATCCAGTAATCTCATTGGTTGATCCTTCTGCGCTGATGAGATCAGGCTTGCCATACAGGCCCATTATCTCTTGGCATTTAACAAGGTATTTCTCCGATAGTTCTTTGTCTGACTGGGGCAAGTTGGCTTCTACAGGGTCCTTGCCCTCACCATTCGTCTTCGTATTGGGACGGACAGTACAGGCAGAAACATTGATCATAGTGATACAGATTAGAATCTTGGCCAAGCCTCTCATATTTGCTCCCTCAGTCATGTCTGTATTTATATAGTCGTCTTTAATATGAATTAGACGAGCCAAAGTATGTTTTATTTTGTGTAATACTTGTCACAATTTAATATGATACATCATTGATCTTTATTTCACATACGCCAGCTGCTGCAAGATCGGCACACACAGACGGACTGTCAGAACAAGCAAGCCTGCCCCATCAGGCAAGAACAGGCTTATCTGCCAAGACTAGGCCGTGTTACCTGCCAGTCATGGCCTATATGTGTCAAAAGTGTTTGTTGGTTCGTGGAAAACGTCTCTGGTGGGCGATAACGGATTCGAACCGCTGGCCTTGTGCGCGTAAAGCACCTGCGCTACCACTGCGCCAATCGCCCACACCGAGCGAATAGTATACAACGAAACCAATAATTATTCTGATACAAGCCTTGCTGGAACGACAATTGAATCGGACATATCGGTTATCTCAGGCATCGAGTCAGGGACCCATCCGATTTGAATGCTTGCTCCTTCGGGCTTCTCCAGATAAACATCGTAATGGTAGCCTTGGGGCATTTTGACATGCAAGCGCGCCATTCCGGAGACGACTGGCGGATGGTTTGCTGGCAAAGCCAAGGCTTCAGCCGGCTCGTGTGTATCAGCTGCCTTCATTGGCATGGCAAGGGCCGAGGTGGACGCACTTTCAGTATCGAGCAGTATTTGATCGTCGTCGTAATGCATATCCAAAGGCTTTAGGCACCCATAACAGGTTTTTAAATCGTCAAAACTAACGCTCTGGCAATGGGGACAGATTTTCATTGTGTATCCTTTCATCTACGTCCTTGTTTTGCGGACTATTGGCTGTCGGTTCCCATAAAAAAAGCTGGTCGCCTGGCTCCAGCCAAGCGCTGTTGTCGTCTTGGTACCTTTCCAGTACTGCTTTTGACCCACGACAAGAGGCTAGGCGGCTAGGAGGCAGACTTCGGATGCTTCGTAGGACTTTGCCTTCAGCATCTATGAAAGCCACATCGATGCTTGTGCGCATGCCAAAGCTATGGATGCTGCTACAGTGCGTTATCATCAACGCATCAGCACCGTCCAAAGCGCCGTCATTGATTAGACCGATCAGACGTTTCAAGGGTCTTTTTGCTATCCGTACATCAAAGTATTTATAACTATCTGGGTTGCTCATAATCTATCCAATCTATTATTAGAACAATGCAACGACTAAGCTGCATGAAGCATCTGATGGGAAGAACTGGGCCATCATCTGCCAAGTATTTGCATCTGAGCCTGCCTTGTAACTCAGCATCAAAGCAAATGGGCCAGTCAACAGTTTTATGCTTGCTAATGAGCTGCTGACTTCAGACTGGTCGAGCATTGGCATGTCGTCTGGGATCTTTGAGGCTTGATCGAGCGCCTCGCTATCCTCAAGCATGTTGTAGCAAAGCCAGCCTCTGCCTTCCAGCAGCTCGATAAAACGGGCTGCTGCTTGCCCTGTGCTTAAGTCGCTGGCGTAACCGATCACTGATTTCTCGTCGTTTACTGCTAAGAACTGGAAGACCGAGCCAGGGTAACTAATCGCCAAGGGGTCAAGCTGACTATTAGCTAGCCCGTAATCATCCTGCATCGACTCCAGCGAGATGCCCGGTTCTGGGTCAGGCTCCAATGAATAGCTTTTTAGCCCGGCAAGTATCAAGATCAGAATAACAAGGTAGTTGACAGCTATCGTTAGGTTTCGCTTGCCAATGCTGTCCTTTCGCTTGTCTGGTTTTCTCGTATTCATCCTACTTGCCGGCCTGTCTGGCTTTTTGTCGGATGTTTTTTCGATTGTCTTTTATTCAAAACAAGCCACCTGGCCGATAAGGATCAATGATGAATACCCGCGAATGGGTCAGCCTAGGAAGGCTGATTCCGAAAATCGAGCTTGGTATGCCCCAAGGTATAAACTCCATAGTACAAGTTATGCGCTCTTGTCTTGGTAGTAACGACAATAAGATCCCATCTGCTTCAGAAGAGCTAAATCCTCCGTACCCGACAGTCTCGACACTTACTGAAATTGACAGGTGATAGTCATCGCCCATCCCTAAGACCAAACAGGACCTGACTAGGCTTTCCTTTGAGCCAATATCAAACTCTCCAGCACCAGGACTAGTGGCTTGTGTCCGAACAGCCTCTGCTGCCAGAGGGTCAAAACGGGCACAGGCAGAAAGGTACAAGCAAAAGTTAAAGGTACATAGGATCATGATCAGCAATACTGGCAGGCAGACAGCGAGCTCGACTGTGGATTGGCCTCTTTGGTCCAGCTTGGCTTGCCTGTTAAGAGTTTGCCTACTCCCAAATATCGACATGGCCTTCTCCTCCTAGATGGTCTTGGATATCCCGTAATGTGTTTCTCACATATTCAACGCCATAGCTGACAATTGATTCTGGCATTTGCACTGTGACAGGTATCTCGACAGGGAATATTGGCTCTCCGAACCGAATTACCGTAATCGTTAAGCCGTCATTTGTAAGATTGTAGCCAAAAGTTTCAATTTCGATAACAATTCCATCGAAAAGCATGTCCGTGAGCGTTCCGGATCCATTTCCAGGGACTGCTGCATAGATGTTCTTTGCATTTACAATTGTGCGGCCCAGGCTTGAGTCGCCTGCCTGCATCGCCACATGGTAGCTGTTAACTAACAATGGCTTTGGTGACCTAAGGTCGACTGGAGTCATGCCCAGTTTTTTCAACGAGCCCTCGATAGCGTCTGCTGCCCAGTCAGCCAGCCAAGTCAAAGTGCTGCTGGACGAGCTAGCAACGGCTTGTCTGAGGCCATTGGTCAAGGCATCGACCCCTTTTTCATAGAACATCAGGGCATACGACCAGACCTCTAAAACGAAATCAAAGCCTCCTAGTACTGTCTGTCCGATGGCTGATTCGCTGTTGGACTTCAAGCAGTCTAGCAGGCTTGCCAATATATTGGCATCCTCTACGCAGTCTTTCGCTAGGGCTGCTGCTGATATTGCCATCCTGGGAGGCAGGGCCTGACTGGCTCCTTGTGAGACGAGAGGGGTCCTTAAGCCCGTTGGCAGCTCGAGGCTTTGAGGGGCGATAACAAAAATAATGCAGCCCTTTCGCCCTGGGGGATGAAGGTCGACCCGTTTTGCCTTTACCATGGATATTGCTTTATCGTATTCGTCTATCGACTCCTGAGCATGCCTCTGCCCCTCTTCATTGGCTGTCTTCAATGCTTGTGAGGCTGATTCGTATTGCTTTGCAGCCTTGACCAGCTCGCTATACCAATATTCGAAACCAGATTGGTTGTTAGTCGTCGGACTAAAGACATTGCTAACCGCCAACCAAGTCATGTTGCATGTCGTACAAGCAGAATGCAGCTCTAGGTCGAGGCTCCTAATGGTGTCAGTGCCGGCTCCGCCATTTTCAAGATAGACAGGACATTGGTTATGGCCATGTATGATATTTGACCCATCCAGCGGAAATTGGGCATTCCGATAAATGCTTGTGCTCCGGAAGTCGTTTGAGTTTCGCGGCAGATCGGGAAAATACATTGACACATTCCCTAAGCCATCGTCAAAAACATATGCACTGTCCAATAAATCCAAAGCATACCGGTAATACAGCCTGCGCATTACAGACCGGGTAATGTCGTCAGGAGTCATACTAGCTGGGGTGTCATTAGCCAGCCTATTACTGTAATAGTTTTTTGCTCTAGCCAACGCGTATGAAAAATTCCAATCTGCTAATTCGTACCTGGTATTATTTGTCAGGTTTGCCAGGTTATGGGCGCGCTCGTACATGCTTTTGCTGTCTGCTGTTGCCCCACAGTCAGCAAGCCAGCCTTTCCGATATGCTTCCTTGCTGTCTTGGTCAGCCTCCTCTGCTTTTTGAATCTCGTCTTGTGCCTTTCGATTGCTACTGTCAATCTCGTTAGACTTGGAATCAAAGTCGCCATCGTCTTCGATTCCGACATCATCTGCAGTAAAGGGGATAAGCAAGGCCAGCCCAATATAAGTCGAGCCGATGGGGGCATTCGCTTGGACTGTCACTGCCGCATTGGCAATAGCTACAAATGGCAGTATTTTCTGTAGCTTGGTCAAGGCGGGTATAGCGTTGTCAGCTATTCGGTCGCGGGCCTCAAATACTTTCTTGGCAAATTCCATTAGCTTGATACCAGCTTCTTGGCAATATGGGATCAAGCTAACAATTATCGAGACCCCTAAGACAGTTACACCGAAAAGAGTCAAAGACAGTAGCACGGCATCTGTTACCCGGGCAACGACATAGAACTCGGCTACGATATTCTCAGCAGCTAAAACCCCCGCATCAGCCGCAAATTGGATATCGCCTGCCCTTGAGTTGTACCAATAAATCTGAGAGGAGGTGTAGACCAGCGTAATGACCAAGCTTAGGGCAATAACTACGCCTATGCTGGTATAACCTCCTTCGGAGTCGTTGACCAGCCAAAAGAACCTGCTCTTTTTTTGCCGTTCGTCGTCAACATGCCTGTCATTTTTTAGGCAATGGTTTTCAATACTATATAAATGCATACCTAGTCCTCCCATTGTCCAGGCCAAGAGCCAGGTGGGCCTACATCCGGCTGGCTTGCCCAGCTTGGTTGAGTCGGCATCGTTACTACCACAGTCTGAACCAAGTAGCCGTCCTCAAGCATGCCGAGCAAGGCAGCCCCTCCGCCTATCAGGGGAAGCGGTTTCAAATAGTTGGTAATGCTGACTGTCACATAGGACGAGTTCTCGTCTCCGCTTAGCTCGATGAGCCAGGCCTTTCCGCTGCTTGATGCGTGGAATATGTCTAAGGGAGGTATTGACGACAGCCGCCTTTTGACATAGCCTTCGTATTTTTCAGTCGAATAAGTGCTGAAATCTGTCTTAGTGGCTAAAAGCCGACATGTCTCAGCAGCAGCGTTTTCCATGACCATCCTGTTATAGAAAAGAATTGCCGGCTGCATAAGCATCAACAACAAGAGGAAGAGGACCGGTATTACCAAGGCTGCCTCAACGGTACCCTGCCCGCTTTGGCCTTGGGCTTGCCTGCTTATGCTGTTGTAAGCCAAGTAGCATCCACGATGAGGGCTTGGGCTAGCCTGATAATTGTGCTTTTGGTCCTTATACGGCCGACAAACGGATGCCCTGTCTGTTTTTACAGGCTTTGGGAAGTGCCTGTATTTAGTAGAGGAGCACATCACCAATGACTCCTGCTGTATTTGGCCCGACGCCATGTGAGATGCTCCTTATAGCATGATCGACGAACAGGCCTTCTCCTAGCCTTTTTTGTAGCACGGCAAAACAGGTAACCACTATTATAAAAACCAAGCTGACCAGAGCATACTCAAAAGTCGCCTGCCCTTTGCAACTTGCGTTAGCCCGTCTTATCCTTTTAAATAGTTCTTGCAGGTATCTCATGTCACTCCTCTAAACTTCGAGACGACATATAAACCACACGAACGGTATTTAGGTTTACGCCGCCAACTATCTCATGCTTGTTACTCGGTAAGATGGTGATGATCAAAACATCGCCTCCTGTCTCATCTGATTGTGGCCTGCCGATCTGGCGAGAGGCCAAGCATGACCAGGCTTCGCTGAACAAATCGATGTACCCATATTCTTCAAGCGTCCAACTATCCAAACGCAGGAACGATAGGATTTCTTCGGCTAGGCTGGCCAGCGGCCTCTCCGACACCACCGACCAGCTGAGGAAGTGCTCGTCCTGCTCGAACTTGGCCTCAGTACCGTACTCATGGATCGGGATGGGACAATGGCTCTCGTCGGTATCTGCCAAAGGGGGAAGCAGCCCAAGCTCAGGCAACAATTGAACGTTGGGCATTAGGCTTGTTTGGCCGTTCGTGCCTGGGCTGCCCAATGCACCGCTATTGCTGTCTATGCCTATGTCTTGGTTGGGGCCCCAATAGGCTTCGTCATCGTTGTTTTCTGTACGGACGTCATCATCGGCCCGTGCTTTTTGGCTCGATAAATCAAACGAAGCGAGCATCGATGCCACAAACAGCATCAAGCACATCAGAGTCATGACGAGCAGTCTTAGCCTATGCCATCCTTGGGACTCGTTTGGCTGTTGCTTGTCCCTATCGGCTTGCCTTACCAGGTTTTTGCGGCCGGGTATGGTTTTCATTGTCGGTGGGCTTTTCTTCATCTCATTCAGAGTTGCTCGATCGCATCTGTTATCGACCTCCACAAAAGCTCCAGCTTCGGTCTAAAGGCCACAATCGCCAATATAGCAATTACGACTAGCACACCGACCAGAATGGCATATTCGGTGGTGCCTTGGCCTCTTTGGTCTTTAAGCTGCCTATACAAGCCTGTCTTTACGGCTAGTATTCTTTGGCAGACAATCAGCCAACTCTTCTTTAAGCATTCTTTCGTCATTTGCATAGCTTTCTCCTTACATGTTTCCTAATAAATCGATCATTATTGGTCCTAATACCAGCAATAGCATTGCTGGCAGTATCAAAGCCCCAGTTGGGATCAGCATTTTCACTGGGGCCTTTGCCACCTCTTCTTCGCGTCTTATCCGGATCTCCCGACGTGCTTCGACAGATAGTGCTGTTAGAAGCTGGGCCATAGGCGCACCGTAATGCAGGGCCCGCAGTACCAACGCCGAAAAACGGCTGAATAAGACAGTTTGGATTTGCTCTTCAAGTTCATGGAGGCCTTGTTCACGTGAGATCAGCCCTTTTTGCCAAATATCAAGTTTGCTAAGACACAAGCCTGTCAATTGGCCAGGTAGACGGCGGAGGGCTAGCTCGAACGCTTGGTCAAAGGCCATACCAGCACGTATCCCAAGAGCTGTGATATCTATGATCATGGCTAATTCGTTGTCGTATGACTGTAGGTTCTTAAAACTAAGCAGTCTTGATGCCGCTGGCCCAAGCTGTGACTTTGAAAGGGCTTTTTTTAGCAGCCCGTATAGCCTTTCTAGGTTTTTACTTAGGCGCTGGCCTTTAGCCAACGTCTGCCTATTGCTTCCAAGCGTCAAGGAGCTAGCAATTCGGCCCTTCGACTCGGCTGTAATCCTTCGTTTGGAGAATTCGTCTAGATGGTTAAAGACCGCTAAGGCAAGGCATAGGCCTAAAGACATTGATGAGGATAAGGCAAGCAGGGCAAGTGTACTCATCCTAGATCAACTCCTAGGATCCTACGGATTATCAGTATTCCGCTAAGCTCCATCGTCACAGCAACCAGTAGCATGACAAAGCCCATAGTCGAACTGACGAATGTTGCAGCATAGCCATCGACAGTCAAAGACAGTGCTACCACCAAAAGGACTGGCATGAGGGCAACTACCTTATACGACAAACGGGCTTGCGCGGTTTGTGATTGAAGTTGTCGTTTCAAGCTTATGGATGTCCTAATTGATTCAGCAGCAGTCTCAATTAAATCAGCCAGGCTGCCTCCTGTTTGGTGCTGTATCTCCAAGGCAGCGGCTAAAAAGCTCAGCTCTGGCAGCTTGTTGCGTTCTTCAAGGGCAGCCAAAGCCTCTTTCAAGCCTAAGCCTGACCGTATGTCGTCACTGACCTGTGTCAGCTCGTGCTTGAGCGGCTCGAGTGTCTCTGCCGCTGTTTGCTCGATCGCCTGTTCCAGCGAACAACCCGCAAGGAAACAAAACCCCATGCACTGGAGGGCATCGGGCAGTTGCCCTCTCATTTTCTGGTTGCGTCTTTCCCTTAATTTAAGGATTTGATTGTTGACTAGCATCGGAGCAGAGACAATCGAGACACACGAGACAAAACCGTTGTCTGTTGTGAGGTAGACCAACAGGCTAGTAGACAGGCATAAGGCAATTGCCAGCTCTGAGATGCTTTGGGTATTTGTCTTAAAGCCCCTGGTACTTAGATAGGCGGTGGTATTCTCAATTCTTTCCTGCCAAAAGCTGAACTTGAGCATGAAGTTTGAAACAGGGCTTAGGGCAGGCAATCCGTTACGTAAAAGGTCGAACATAAAAGAAGGCTTGTTGCTGTTGTCAATCGCTCGTTGCTTGCGCTCCAAGCGACGGTACCGGCTCTGCAAGCCTTCAAAAGCCATAGGCAAGGCAATTGACCCGCATATTACAGTAAGTATGATTGCAGAGGCCAAAGCCATGTTTGTCGGATCAGCCAAACCGGCTAGAAGCATAAATGCCGAATTAGGAACCTGCAGCAAGCAAGATAAAGGACCATTGGTCATAACAGGCCTCCATCAGCCCATATATATGCCATATGTTCCTTTGACCAGACAACTAGTGTCTCTAGACTGTTCTCCCCCGCTACTGATCGGTATCGACACACTTGGGTTACTCGCCGCTTGCCATCGGCATGCCGTTCTAAATGGACTATCAAGTTAAATGCCGATGCTATTTGCTCGTTTAACACAGAGACTGGCAGCTCCATGCCGAAACGGCACATCATTACCAAACGTGTCATTACTTCAGCAGGCGAGTTCGCGTGCAGTGTGGTCAATGACCCGTCATGCCCAGTGTTCATTGCCTGCAACATGTCTAGTGCCTCGGCCCCGCGACACTCGCCGACCACTATACGGTCTGGCCGCATTCTCAGGGCATTTGTGACTAAGTCCCGTATCGTTACTTCGCCGGTGTTCTCTGAGCTACGCATTCGGGCCTCAAGCCTCACCACGTGTGGATGCGATGTGAATCGCAGCTCAGCCGAGTCTTCGATAGTGATTATGCGTTCACCCGACGGTATTTCGACCGAGAGGGCATTGAGCAGGGTCGTTTTACCGCTTCCGGTGCCCCCGCTGACAACGATGTTTTGTCGGTCATAAACTGCTTGGCGCAGCAGTTCGGCAATTTGGCCGTCCATCGACCCGATCTCTGTTAGCTCGTCGAGGGTAAAGACCTGGTCACGGAACTTCCTGATAGTCAGTACCGTGCCGTCGGGGGCTAGTGGCGGAATCACGACGTTGACGCGATGTCCTAAAGCCAAACGGGCGCTGACCATGGGGTTTGACTCGTCGACACGCCTGCCTAAAGGGCCGACGATCCTGTCGACGATTGAACGTAACTGGTCCTCGTCTGCAAAGCATAGGCCTGTGGAGAAAAGCTGGCCCTCGCGCTCGAAGAATACTTTTTGGGGCCCATTCACCATGATCTCTGTGACGCTGTCGTCACGCAGCAGCTCTTCGATCGGGCCTAGCCCGACAACAAGGTCAGTGACGTCTTGGAGCAACAAATTGCGTTTGTCGGTACCTAATCCTTGATAAGTGGCATTGCCAAGTATTTGTTCCAATACGGCTACTACCTCACGCTTGGCACGGGCCGGGTCGATCCGCAGCAACTCTGCAATCCGCGAGCTAGGGAGCTGCCGATACAAGCCGTCGCGCAGCTCGTATCGCATCTGAGCAGTGATCTCATCGTCTAAAGACCCACTTTTTGTACCGCCTAATTGGTCAAGCATTTGCAGCAAAGACATAGCTTGGCTCCTTCATCTGGTGATTAATACGCATAAGCAGGCAATCAGCAGAACTACATTTAAGCCATCTCATTGTTTCTCCACCTAAAAAGACTCTTTATGAGGTTGATGGCATATGGCTCGTTAGACTCTTGGCCCAAGGCAGGAGAACCTAGTGCCAGCTGTGGCAATAAATGTGCAAGAAGGCTACTTAAAGATTCAATAAAGGCATTCCCGCTTTCGATCAATTCTTCGGGACAGCCCAGCGAGAGCAGTTCGTCCACGATGTTTCCACCGTCTTCAAGGCCAACCACTTCCAATCCGCCCAAAGCCATAGAAGCATCCAGGGGGCTGATTGGGGCGAAACGATGGCAGCCATTGATGGCATAGGAAAAACGGGCCTCTGGGATGTGTAGCTTGATACATAGCTCGGCTACTTGTTGGCAGGCTTTTATCGAGGTTGTGCGCTGGTCCATCAAGAACAGCAGCCTTGTGCATACCCGAGCCAGCTCGGCCTGCGTAGACGACCAAAACGCTGATGTGTTGATGAGCACTAGATCAAACTCGCTGGCAACACGCGCAACTATCTCAGGCAGACTGTCTGCTATCAATTCGGATTGTTCGACATGGTCTGGGGCAGCCAATACTAGCAATGGCGAAGATGTGGAGAAGCCCACAAGGCCCTCTGCCACAGCTAAAAGCGGCCTTACCTCGCCAATCGTCTTGGCTGAGTGGCCAAGCATGTAGGAAATGTCTCCGAACTGCAGGTCTGCGTCAATCAATGCTGCCCTCAGCCCTTGCTTGCATGCCAAGACAGCTAGTAGCAGGGCAACCGTTGACTTCCCTACTCCACCTCGGCCAGAAAAGACCCCGATGATATTAGAGCTGTCATTCAGCCTTGAGACAGCATTTTGGCTGACAAGCATTTCACTGGAAAACAATGCCGGGCCCTTGTCATATGTAAAATCACCGCCTTGGCCGATGCTTGGCAGCGGCAAGTCAAAAGCATCGATACTCGGGCTATATACTGTTTCTTTATGATAAGGACGCAAGCTATCGACTGGCTCGTCCAAATCGAGGCTTTCCATCTCCCAAGCGCCTACTTGAGAAACCTCATTTGAGACTTGCGGCCGAGTCTCTAAGCCCGATGTGGGAACCGGCATTTGAGTGTTTGACTCAATAAATGATGGGTCATCTTTTGGAGCTGCTTCGTCTAGCAACTCGACAGTATGGGCATTGGCATTATTGCTATCCTGTTCAAGCATATAACTTGCAGAAGCTAGTAATTGAAGCAACTGTGTACAGCTGATCACACCACGGAGCCCTGCTGCCTTGCTCCGGCTGACCAGTGAGGCTGTGGGGTCGTCTTCCCAGAGATATATGTCGCGTTCACTACAATCAAAGCAAAGGGCAGCTGCTAGGTTGATGGGTGAAACCGTAATATGCTCGGCCCGGTTAATAATTACGATAGGGATGCTTGGGTGCAGGTCACTGGCCATTCTTCTGCAAATCACAGCATCGTTATAGCTTTGCAGCTGCCTGTCCACAGCGATTGCCAAGGTATCAGCAGGCAGGCCATAGGCTTGAAGCGTTTTAACTCGCAGAGTGGACATTTTATATCTCTCCTCCCGGTAAAACCAAATAGAGGTTCATGGTCCGGGAAGCAACGATCAAATCAGCGACCATGTCTTCCTGCACAGAAAGGGTCACCCATGACAAGGCGGGCCTAGATAGGCTAGAGCCGAAAAGGCTGTTGGGCTCAACTTGCTGACTACTGCTGTTTGAAGTGTCCAGGACAAGTATCTCGGCTGCCAATAAGATAACTGACTCTTTATCGGCAGCATATATTGCTACGACAGAGCCTGTTGTTATCGCACCACCAACAGCAAGCACGTCGTTGGTGGGGATACTGACCGCGCAATATCCTTCCGGGACGCTGATCGGCGGTATTTCAGTGCTGAGCTTTGCCGATACGACAGGCTCGTTGGCAAAAAGAGGCATGCCTAAAGTCTGTCCCATGACATCGGACTCGTCAGTTAGCGCACCTGCTGGCAAAAGGTCAGCCAACCAGTTCCGTTTTGCAGTATTTGCCGATGTCAGACGTTCGCCAGCAGCTATATTGCGAGTAGCAACATAGACTTCGACCTGCTCCCCTCCGTAAGCCTCTAGGGTCTGTCTTCTGATCTGGTCGGCGGAGCCTTTTACCGATGACGCATAGTAAGCCATCATCGCAGCAGCCAGTAGGCCAGAAATAACCGATATCATGATTCGCTTGCGTTTTGAGTTCATTGTCTTGCATTCTCTCTTTCAATAGATGACATTGAGATGGTTGTATGCTAGACAGCTAAAATTAAATTTATTATGCATCTATTAGAGATACGCCTATCATGAAGTAGAGAATATTCTTAAATGAACGCTAATATCATTGATTTACCTGTACTTATCGAATTGTTACTAATATGATCTTATTATCCTTTACATGTACTCAGCCGCCAGGCTTTTCTGCTAATAATCCAAGGCCTTGTTGGATACCTAGACCCTAAGGGCGACACCAGTTATCTTAACTAGCTTACAAAATCCAATCTCTTGTTTTTTTTGCTCGATTGTTACTTGCCAGCTTTGACTGTTTGAGATATATTCACGCGGATATCTTTCAGCGACTGTCAAGTTGGCAGCAGTAGAAAATGAAAGGAGCGCGTTATGCCGCGTCCGATTATCGACGTAGAAGAATGCACTGGTTGTGGAATCTGCACTGATACCTGCCCAAATGATGTTTTGGACATCGTCCAAGACATTGCTACAGTCATCAATGAAGACTCTTGTACCGCTTGTGGCGATTGCATGGAAGAATGTCCGATGGCTGCAATCATAGAAATTGAAGAAGATTGATCATCAAAGTGTCGCTAGTGCCGCTTTTCTAAAGCGGCACTACGCTTTTTATAACCTGCCGTAGACACAACATACATGATTAGCGCTTGATCGTTTTTAGTTGCGCCCAAACCTTTTGTTTGGCCAGGTCATCTGAGAGGGCTGCCTCAAAACCACTTAGCACCAGGATCTGCCTGTTAAAATATTGAATAGGCTCACCGGCATTTATAGCCCTCGGAGGCTTATTGTCGTCGAACTTGATTTCGGCTTGCTGATTGTTTGCCTGGCCTTCGCCCTTATCCGCATAAAGACCTTCCGGGCCTTGGTAGCTAAGGGCTGCTGCAATGGATATTCCTGCTGCTTGGTCCATACCGATTATCAGTTGGGGATCGATAACCTCAATGATCAGGCGCAGCTCTTCGTCAGACAGCTTGGCCTGGTGGCTTGGCTGGGTTAGAACTCCGCACCAGTTGTCTTCCCCCCATCCCAGCGAAGCCAACGCAGCCGAGACGGCGGCGCTGTCTGGCCCGCTGAACGGAGGCCCTCCTGCAAGCTCGATCGGCCCGCAAATGCCCTTGACCAGCACGATGTCACTTGCCGCTTGTCCAGCGAGGTAAGCGCTAAAGGGCCCAAGCTGGTCAGACAGGCCCCTCTGATATAAGCTAGCTAGCTCGTATATATTATTATCAGCCATCATCACTCCCCTGCCTTTTGGGCAGACTGCCTACATGAAAGAACTGCTGTGCATCGACTTTTTTAAGGTTACGAATTGGCTAGATCGTGTTACTTAGCGGCGCTTCGTGCTACTATGGCCAGGTCTGCTTAATGACAGCGATGCTTGAATGCAGCAAAGGCTTTACGGTTAAAGCTTAACAATAAGCGCCTCAAAAGCAAGGTTATAGACTCGAAAGGCAAAATGTATGAGTATTATCGAAATCACCAAAGAGAACTTCAAATCCCAAGTCCTGGAATCCGACAAGCCGTTCCTGGTTGATTTTTGGGCTGATTGGTGCGGGCCTTGTCACCTAATCGCCCCAATCGTCGAGCAGATCGCCCTAGAGAACGAGGGCGTCATGTATGTTGGTAAGCTCAACGTCGACGAGCAGGAAGAACTGGCGTATGCCTACCAGATCGTTTCTATCCCGACCCTGATGCTCTTCGTCGGAGGACAGGTCACAGCGGTGATCAGCGGCGCTATGCCCAAGGCCGAGCTGATGCGCCAGCTGTCTCCGCACCTGACAAGTTAGACCAAGCCGCGGAGGCGGCTGGCAAGCCCTTTTTTCCGCTTTTAAAGCCGATGCAGGCTTAAAGCACGCAAATACAGACTGTAACTATTCTAATTATTAGGAGAAGACCGTGTGCAAGGACGGAATCAACGCTGAACAACTGAATTCGACAATCGAACAAATCGACGAGGCTGTTGCCCTATGCCGACGCTGGACCCATCGTGTCTATCATCAGGTGGAAGAAGACAATATGCTGCGTACCGCGGCTAAAATGCGCGATGCCCAGGCACTGCTTGACGATATAAGGGCCTTGCTTGAAGAGGCTTCGGAACTAGTGTTAAAAGAGTCAGCTGACGATGTTACGGTGCAAGTGGTCTAAGAGGGTGCTTTTCAAGGCCCCTGGCTTTGCCAGAAGCACGCCATGGCTGTCCTTTTGGTGCTGCGGCGTGGCGGGCGATCTGCCAAATAAGCAAGCACCTGTGAGAGGATCGAAATGAGCGAGCTTGTACGCTTTAGCGTGGCAATGCCGGAAGGCTTGCTGATGCTTTTCGACAAATACGTTGCTAAGCGCGGACTAGCCAAGAACCGTTCCGAGGTGATCCGTGACCTCGTCCGTGAGGCCTTGGTCGAAGACCAATGGTATGACCCGGACGCTATTATCGTCGGTACCTTGACTTTAGTGTTCGACCACCATACATCAGACCTTCAGAACAAGCTTGACCAAATACAACACTCCGCCCATGAAAGAATCATCTCGGCTATGCACATTCATCTTGATGCCCATAATTGTCTAGAAATCATCGCCATGCGTGGCCGTACCAGTGAGATAAACGAGATTGCAGACAGCCTCTTAGGCATCAAGGGCGTCAAGCACGGTAATCTGACAGCAACCACCACGGGCGATTTATAAAGCCATGAAAGCTTTTAGCATCCATGTCAGTGGTCTGGTACAAGGCGTCGGCTTTCGGCCCTTTGTGTACCGCCTAGCGCTGCGCTATGGGCTTTTTGGGTGGGTCTATAACGCTTCAGACGGAGTCAGCATCCATGTCGAGGGAGACCAAGAGGCCATCCTCGGCTTCATGCAGGCAGTTCAAAACGAGCATCCTGAGATTGCCAGGATAGACCGGTTCAGCTCACAGTCAACGAGCCCCCTGTACCTAAACGACTTCTCCATTCGGATGTCTAGCGCCAGCCCTATGTCCAGCACCCCTGAGGCCCTTTTGGCCACTAACATTTCGCCTGACCTGGCTACCTGCCCTAACTGCCTACGCGAGTTGTTCGACCCGACAAACCGCCGCTTCGGCTACCCCTTCATCAATTGCACCGACTGTGGCCCCCGCTTTACGATCATCCAGGGGCTGCCCTATGACCGCCCCCTGACTACCATGCGCGGCTTTCCGATGTGCAAGGACTGCGCTTTAGAGTATGACGACCCAGCCGACCGGCGCTTTCATGCACAGCCCGACGCCTGTTTTGCCTGTGGGCCTAGACTGTCGGTCTTCATCGACGGACAAACCCAAGAAGCATCCGACTTGCAGTCTAGCCAAGCCTTGCTCAGGCTTACCGTGGAAGCTATAAAAGCCGGCAATATCGTAGCTATCAAAAGCCTTGGCGGCTATCACCTGGCCTGCGACGCCACCAACGACCAAGCGGTGATGAGCCTCCGAGAGCGCAAAAAACGCAGCAACAAGCCCTTTGCCCTGATGATGGCATCGCTTAACTGGGCAAAAAACTATTGTTATGTGGATAAGACCGAGGCTAGCCTGCTTGAGGGCAGCGTGCGCCCGATCGTCTTGCTCCAAAGAAAAGACGGGGCAGGGCAACATGGGTTTCTCCCTATATCTAATAACGTAGCGGGGAACCTGCCCGAGCTCGGGGTAATGCTTGCCTATACCCCTGTGCAGCACCTGCTCTTCCATGAGTTGGACCGCCCCCTGGTAATGACCTCGGGGAACTTAAGCGATGAGCCGATCATTGCTGACACCGACCAGGCGCACCAGCTGCTTGACGGGATTGCCGACATGTTTCTGGACAATAACCGGCCTATCAGCAACCGTTATGACGACAGTGTCGTTAGGGTGGTCAATGGCCGGCGGCAGATGATCAGGCGGGCGCGCGGCTATGCCCCGCTACCCTTGCGGCTGGCAGGCTCGGGCACAGCCGAGGTCTTGGCCGTCGGGCCGGAGCAGAAGAACACCTTTTGTTTCACTCGGGGCAACGAGGCTTTCCTGTCGCAGCACCTAGGGGACTTAGACAGTTCCCAGGCACTGGCTAATTGGGATGAGACCCGTCACCTCTACCAAGGGCTGTTTGGCCTCAAAGCTAAAACCTATGCTGCCGACTTGCATCCGGAGTACCTTTCGACCAAATGGGCAGTCTCCCAATCCAGACAATCGAGCAAACCGCTGGTTTACGTGCAGCACCACCATGCCCATATAGCCGCTGTGCTGGCCGAGGCCCAGTCGACATCGGCAAATGCGCCTGACGAGCTAATCGGCTTTGCCTTTGACGGGACCGGCCTAGGCGACGACGGCAGCATCTGGGGCGGAGAGGTCTTGCTTTGTAATATGGATAAGTACCAGCGTTTGGCCTACCTGCAGCCGACCGCCATGCCTGGCGGCAGTATGGCGGTCAAAGAGGTTTGGCGGATGGCCTTTGCCTATCTGGCACAGTACAGCCTCTTGGGCCATCCTGGGGCTGATGGCTTCATGGGCAAAATAGCACCCGAGACAAAAAACCAGTTGGAACTGATGATCGAAAGGCAGATCAACTCCCCCAAGACCAGTTCGATGGGCAGGCTTTTCGATGCGGTCAGCGCTTTGGTGGGCCTTTGCCAAAAATCCACCTACGAAGGCGAGGCTGCAATCGAGCTTGAGGCAGCAATAGCCTTCGGCTCTGCCGACCACGAGGGCAAGCAAAGCGGGCGTTTCGAGGCTGCTGCATTGGATGCTTTGCCCTACGAGTTTGCTTTTGACGGCGAGCTCATCGTGGCCGGCCCGGTTATCCGCTCGATCCTAGACGACCTGGTACGGGGAACCAGCCTGCCGACGATCTCCCGCCGCTTTCATCAGGCTGTCGTCGACATGGTGGTATCTCAGGCGCTTTTCCAGCGAAATGTAACAGGTATCAACGATATCGCCTTGTCTGGGGGCGTTTTTATGAACCGCTATCTGATAGAGAAGCTGCCAAACGCGCTTAGCGACCAAGGTTTTATTGTCTACTTGAACAACGAGCTGCCGCCAAATGATGCTTGTATTGCCTTCGGTCAAGCTGCTATAGTCAGGGCCAGGCTTGCTCAAAGCCTGGTATAGAGCCGAAGTCTGCAGAAAGGATTTTTCGTGTGCTTAGCCGTCCCCGCCACTATCATATCGATCAATGCCGATCGAACTGCGCTTGTTGATATTTTAGGTGTGCAAAAAACTGTTGCCATAGACCTTGTGCCGAGCGTACAGGCCGATGACTATGTCTTGGTCCATGCTGGTTTTGCGATAGAGGTCATCAGCGAGGCCGATGCGCTGGCCACGATCGAGCTCTTCTTGGAGTTCCCGGAGTTGGCAGAGGGAATCTAGCACTGTGGGCCAAGTAGACGACCGGGCCTATGACATGCTGCTCGATGCCCGAGACCCTAAGAACTTCCGAAACCCAGAACTTGCCGCTAGGCTGATCGGCTCCATCAGGCAAAGGGCTGCAGCCCTGGCTAAATACGGTTGGAACGATCAGAGGCCGCTTCAACTCATGGAGGTCTGCGGGACCCATACCATGGCTATCGCAAAGAACGGCATCCGGTCCCTGCTGCCCTCAAATATCCGCCTGCTGTCTGGCCCCGGGTGCCCGGTTTGTGTGACAGCCAACTCAGACATCGACATCGCCATCGCCCTGACCAGGCTGGATGGCCTCACGGTCTGCACCTTTGGCGACATGCTGCGGGTGCCTGGCTCGTCAAGCTCGCTGGAGGGCCAGCGGGCCGCTGCTGCCGACATCAAAGTGGTCTACTCCCCACTGGACGCCCTGAGCCTGGCTATAGCCGAGCCGGCAAGGCAAGTCGTCTTTATCGGTGTGGGGTTTGAGACAACCTCGCCAATCGTAGCAGCGACCATACTTAGGGCAGCTAGCCTAGGCGTGGCCAATTTCACTGTGTTCGCTGCCTTTAAACTAGTCCCACCGGCACTTGAGGCCTTGTTGCAAGATCCGGCTTTGGCACTTGACGGCCTGCTTTTACCAGGACATGTCAGCACCATCCTAGGCTTGGAGGCTTATCGGTTTATCGCCGACGAGTACCAATTGCCTGCAGTCGTCACAGGCTTCGAGCCAGTAGACATCCTCGCCGGCATAGCCATGCTGCTTGAACAGCAGCTGGCAAAACAGCAAGGCACAGTGATTGGCATCGGCAATGCCTACAACCGGGCTGTACAGCCCAAAGGCAACCCCGAAGCCCGACAAAGCCTCGACCAAGTCTTTGTGGCTACCGGCGCTGACTGGCGCGGCCTAGGGCACATTCCAGCATCCGGCCTTTCCTTTAGGCCGCAGTACGCAGCCTTCGATGCCCTAAAACGCTTTAGCTTGACAGTTGAAGAGACTGTCGAAGCCCGCGGTTGCCGTTGTGGGGATATACTTCGCGGAATCATTTCTCCACCTGATTGCCCGCATTTTGGCAAAACCTGCACTCCGGTAAGGCCGCTGGGACCTTGCATGGTCTCCAGTGAAGGGACTTGCGCCGCCTATTATCGTTATGGAATCAAATAGGCGCCTTTAATAAAGACAAAACCCATTTTTACCAGGCTTGTGGCCAGTAAAAAACCAGGGAGGACTATGGACAGTTTAGACCAAATCGTGATGGCTCATGGCAGTGGCGGCGTGATGATGCGCGAGCTGATAGCCGAGTATTTCGTGACTAGCTACGGGGCGTCAGAGCTCCAGTCAGGAGACGACAGTGCGATACTTCGCGTTCCTGACTCGATCGATAACCTGGCTTTTACCACCGACAGCTTCGTGATTACCCCTCTATTCTTCCCCGGCGGCGACATCGGCCGTCTGTCGGTCTGCGGCACCGTCAACGACCTGGCGACATCCGGGGCGATCGCCTTATGGCTGTCCATGTCGTTCATCTTAGAAGAGGGCCTGCCGCTGGCCGACCTCGAAAAAATCTGCCGGTCGATCGCTCTGACAGCGATGGAGGCCCAGGTGATGATCGTCACTGGCGACACAAAAGTGGTGCCCAGGGGAAACGGGGACGGCATCTACATCAACTCATCTGGTATCGGGGTCTTGGACAACCGAGAGGCCCTGAGTGGCAGGAATTGTCGTTATGGGGATAAGATCCTGCTCTCTGGAACCATTGGCGACCATGGCATAGCAGTCATTAGCGCGCGCGAGGGCTTGGGCTTCTCCACAGGAATCACAAGCGATGTCGCGCCATTGAACAAGCTGGTAGCAGCAGTACTAGAGGCAGCCCCGCATACGCGGTGCTTTCGCGACCCGACGCGTGGTGGCTTGGCTTCCACGATCAACGAGCTAGCGGAGCAAAGCCGGACCTCGATGGTCATTGACGAAGCCGAGGTGCCGGTCAAAGACGCTGTCCGGGGAGCTGCAGAAATGCTCGGCTTCGATGTTTTTCAAATTGCCAATGAAGGAAAGATGGTAGCCGTGGTCCCTGCCGACGAGGCTGATGCTGCGATAGCAGCAATGCGAAGCCATCCTTATGGAAAAGACGCAGCCATCATTGGAGAGGTCTGCTCCAGGCCGGCCCCAGGCATGCCGGCTGCCTGGGTACGCACAGCATTAGGGGCAACTAGGGTCTTAGACGTCTTGGTTGGCGAGCAGCTTCCGCGGATTTGTTGACGACGGCCCTGTTCTGAGCTGCTTGACTGGCAGACTCTTGCAACTTAAAAAGGCCGGGTATAAAACCCGGCCTTTTTCTATTGTCGCTTTAAAATGACAATGCCTATTTGATTAGGCAAGCATTTCAGCAGCCTTGGCGGCAGCTGAACCAGCATCAGGAGCATAGCCCTGGACACCGAGCTCGTCAGCGAGTTCCTGGGTGACAGGAGCGCCACCGATAAGGATCTTCACTGGGGCACCAGTCTCCTTGACTGCCTTGACGCAGTCAGCCATGCTCGGCAGGGTGGTGGTCAGCAGAGCGCTTAAGCATACGAGGTCAAGATCTGGATTGTCCTTGACGAAGTCTGCGAAGACTTCCGGGGCAACGTCAACACCGAGATCGGTGATATCGACGTTCGCGCCCTCGATCATCATACGGACAAGGTTCTTGCCAATATCATGCATGTCGCCCTTAACAGTACCGATGACGGCCTTGCCGATCGGCTTGACACCACTCTCAACCAAGAGCGGCTTCAGCAGAGCAGTACCAGCGTTCATGGCGCGAGCAGCAACCAGAACCTCAGGTACGAAGATCTCATTGTTCTTGAACTTCGGACCAATGATCTCCATGGCTGCCAAAAGACCACCGTTGAGAATATCCTGTGCGGATGTTCCCTCATCGATTGCCTTCTGTACCAGCTCCTCGACGTCCTTCCTCTTACCAGCTTGGACTGCCGCCGAAATGTCATCTAAAATTGCCATTTGCACTCCCTTCGGAAATACATAGATGGGGAAAACCTCCCCGTTTATCAGTGCTGTTATCTTATCCCTTAAAGAAGCCGATAAAATCGGGACTGGTTTTAAATGTGCAATCTGTACACGAATACCTGAATCTATAAACAATGCTGCTAAAGTATTTTAACGTAACGGTGACAAATAGCTTTGATTTTTGCACTTTCACCATTGAAACCAAGCGAGGCAGGACCCACGTTGCCTGTTTCCCGACGAATACCCGGCCGTCACTTAGGCCAAGACTTGAGAACAAGCCTGTGCCGAGGTCTTTTTGGCACGGCAAAATCATACCTGATATCGCTACCGGAGAGGGAGGATAATTGATATATTGGTTTTATCTAAGAGGATTGGTCTAGATGGCTTTCGTTATAACAAGCATGTAAGGAGTATCATGTCCACATACCAAATCACAATCAGAACAGAAGACGACGAGCTGCTAGTTGAGGCGGACTCTGAAAAAACCGTCCTGGAGGTTATCCAAGAAGCCAAGTTGGTGATCTCAGCGACATGCGGGGGCAACGGGACCTGCGGTAAGTGCATGGTCTATGTGCACGAAGGCGGTATCAGCGGGTTGCGGCTAGCTTGCCGCACCCATGTCAGCGACCAAATGATCATAGAGCTAGCAGGCCCCCAGACGATGATTATCGAAGAAGACGCCTTGGTGTCTAGCTATGTCCCCGATACCGGCTTGACTGGCCTGGGCATAGCGCTCGATATCGGTACGACTACATTGGCCTGTCGTCTGTTCGACCGTTCTGACGGCAGCTTGCTGGCATCTGCTGCGAGGATCAACCCCCAGGCAGTCTGGGGAGCGGACGTGATCAGCCGCATCGACGCCAGTGTCGACGGCAAGCTGGAGGCGATGCAAGAAGCAGTGCTGGACGCCATTAACCAAATGGTAGACGAGCTGCTCTCGACAGCTCGCAGAAGACGCCGCGACATAAGTGACTTCACCATTGCAGCCAACACTGTCATGCAGCACATTGCGGCAGGGCTTGCCCCAGACAGCATCGGCGTCAACCCCTTTACCCCTCTTAGTTTATTTGGAGACTACCACGACCTGCCCCTCCTAAACATTCCTTGCCAGGTCTGGTTCACCCCCTGCCTGGCCTCCTATGTCGGCGGCGACATTACCGCAGGGATAATCGCGAGCGACATGCACAAGGCTGAAAGGAAGCAGGTCTTGATCGATCTGGGCACCAATGGGGAAATGGCTTTGGGGGATAAGAACGGCATCATCGCCTGCGCGACCGCTGCCGGGCCCGTGTTCGAAGGGGCCAACATCCACTTTGGCATGGCCGCTTTGCCAGGAGCCATCTCGGTGGCCTGGGAAGAAGACGGTGTTTTAAAGTTTGACACAATCGGCGGGGCAGAGCCCAAAGGGCTCTGTGGGACCGGAATCATCGACATTGCGGCTTGTCTGTATAAAAACGGCATATTCGACGAGACAGGCTATTTGTACTCAGCTGACGAATGTCCCAAATATGCTGACCGCTTGGGCGAGGAAGACGGCGTGTCGGTTTTTTATCTGACTGAGGATAAAAGCCTCTATCTCACCCAAAAGGACATCAGGAACATCCAGCTAGGCATCTCCGCGGTCTACTCTGGGCTGATGGTCTTATTAGACACTGCAGGCATTGGCATCGACGATATTGACCACTTAGACATCGCTGGCGGCTTTGGCAAGTACATCAATAAAGAGAGCGCTGCTATTCTTGGCCTCTTCCCGAAAGCCTGGCTTGACCGTACCAACTCGATAGGGAACAGCTCCGTCGAAGGTGCTTCGGCCGTGCTCCTTAGCTCAGCAGCCCGGAACGACACCCAAAACATCCATGACTTGGCCGAGTATATCGAATTGTCGCTCAGCCCGAAATTCAACGAGTATTTCGTTGAGAACATGATGTTTCCTGAAGACTGACAACCGACTGTCAATGCATCTCTGCAGAAAGGCACATAATGCAAATCGAGCAAATGCAACAAATGGTGACTGAGTCTGGCTTTGAGTTCCAAGGGACTTTTGACCCCCTCCGGCTTGTCGCGCGCGACGAGGTCCGAGACATGTGCGCGGCCGACAAATGCCATTCCTATAATAAGAACTGGGCATGTCCTCCTGGCTGCGGAGAGATCGAGGACTCGAACGAGAAGTTCAAACAATATGCCTCTGGCATTGTTTTCCAAACTGTCGCCCTGATGGAGGACGAGTTCGATTTCGACACCACCTTGCAAACGGCTATGACTCACCGCGAGCGCTTCAACAGCTTAGTCGACAAGGTGCGTGAGACCGGCTTAGACCGGGAGACCGTCTTGCTTGTCGGCTCTGGCTCTTGCTCGATTTGTCCCAACTGCACATATCCAGATGCTGAGTGCCGCTTCCCAGACAAGATCTTCCCCTCCATGGAAGCCTTAGGCCTGATGGTGTCAGAAGTCTGTGACATCGCCCAGATCCCTTACTACCACGGCCCAGCCACTCTAGCCTATGTGAGCTGTGTCTTGTTCAACTAATAAACGGTATTTGGTCGCTTGGCGAAGGCTGCTATAGGCTCTATTGGCTCAGTCAAGCTGCTCGATGATGCCTAACAAGGGGTCAAGCAGCTCGATGCGCGGTGCCAAGCCGTATTCTGGATGGCTTTCATAGCGGTCAATGTAGACAGCGTGAAGGCCGGCGTCTAAAGCGCCTTGGACATCGGCTGTCAGATGGTCTCCGACATGTATGGCCTCTTGTGGCAAAACGTCTAGCTGGCCTAAGGCATAGTGGAATATGGCAGCGTCTGGCTTGTGCATGCCGACGTCGGTAGAAGATATCATTATAGTAAAATATTGATCTAGCCCTAGATCCCTCATCACTGGAACGAGCGACTTGTCCCAGTTAGAGATCAAGCCTAGCTTCAAGCCTCGGGCAGAGAGGTCAGCCAAGTTCTTCTCCACATCCTCATAGGCATACCAGGCACCAGGGTTGAAATAGAAGTCATAGGCCATATTCGCCAGTTGCAGAGCCTTGTCCCCAGTCCCAAGCAACTGGTAAAGCAGGGTGTAGGCGTCTACCCATACAGCACGCGCCCGGCTTTGGTCGTCCCAAAAGCTCGGATCGTTTTCGTAGTACTCGTTGTAACGCGCATACATTTGGGAATTCGACGCAGAGATCGCCTCCCAGCTGATCTCAAAGCCCAGCTCACGGCCCACCGCGCTAAAGCCGGCTCCATCTGGCACGGGATGTACCAAAGTCTGCCCGGCATCGAAAAAAACCGCTTTGATAGTCATGCGATTACCGTTCTTGTTGGTGTCGGAGGCGGGATTTGAACCCGCACACCCGTTACGAGCACTAGCACCTCAAGCTAGCGTGTCTGCCATTTCCACCACTCCGACACGACGAATGATGCAGCCTGCGAACTACTAGATAGTTCCCTTTGGATAAAGAAGCATTAAAA
The DNA here is from genome assembly GCA_009776725.1 of Coriobacteriia bacterium. Classification (GTDB taxonomy): domain Bacteria; phylum Actinomycetota; class Coriobacteriia; order Coriobacteriales; family UBA8131; genus WQXZ01. Next base: position 23,702 of record WRNE01000006.1, on the reverse strand, counting down.
CCAGCAAGGTGATGAAGAAGATTATCGCTAAAGTGATGGTGATACGGTTCAGGTTCTTCTCGATAATCCCAGACCCCACCGGGCTGTTGTAGACTTGGCCGGCAATCACGTCAGAAAGCCCCGTGCCCTTGCCGGAATGCAAAAGCACGAAAATGATCAATCCGACGCCGGAAATTGCCCAGATGACTAAAACTGTAATTAATAAAGGACTCAAAGCCTAACTCCTTAAACGTTAAAACATGAACCGCTATGATACAACATAGCCTGACAATCGGGCAAGACAAGGCTTGTTTGGACTGACAGGAAAAACCGGCTTTCTATTTGGTTTAGACAGCGCGTCCTTCTCCACATTAAAATATGGAGAAGCTCACGATGACTCCCGAGAAGACGATTGACACGGTTGAGACCAGCTTGATCAGGATATTCAAGCTGGGGCCGGAGGTGTCTTTAAAAGGATCCCCCACAGTGTCGCCAATCACAGCTGCCTTGTGGTTTTCGCTGCCCTTGCCTCCATGGTTACCGGCGGCAATGTATTTTTTCAGGTTGTCCCAGGCGCCACCGGCGTTGGACATGAAGTTGGCCATTGTAAAGCCAACCACTGTCGCCCCGCCCAAAAGCCCAACGACTCCCTCGACGCCGACAACCAGCCCGGTCAGTATGGGCACGATAATGCCTAGGAGCGAGGGCAGGACCATCTCCCGCAGCGCGCTTTTTGTGCAAAGGTCGACGCATGTCTCGTAGTCCGGGTCGGCAGTGCCCTCCAGCAGGCCGGTGATTTCGGAGAACTGCCGGCGCACTTCGTTGACGATGCTTTGGGCTGACCGCTGCACGGCGCTCATCGTGAGGGCGCTAAACACATTGACTAGCATGCTACCAATAAATATACCAATCAGCACAGAGGGGTTAAGCAGGCTGAAATCGGGGGCATGGTCGAGCTTGGCAGAGGCAATATCGACATACGACACCAGCAAGGCCAAGGCAGTCAGTGCTGCCGATCCGATAGCGAAGCCTTTGCCGGTGGCGGCGGTGGTGTTCCCTAAAGCATCTAGAGCGTCTGTGCGCTCGCGTACCTCTTCGCCCAGACCAGCCATCTCAGCTATACCGCCGGCGTTGTCAGCAACCGCTCCATAAGCGTCGCAGGCTAAAGTAATGCCTAAGGTGGAAAGCATGCCGACAGCTGCCAAGCCGATCCCGTACAGCCCCTTGCTAAAGCTGATCGCATAGACCGCCGAGCTAGTCTCCAAGGTACCGCCAGATGCCAAGAAGCTGACCAGGATCGAGGCGGCAACGACCAGGACCGGGGCAACTGTAGACTGCATGCCTAGCGACAAGCCGCCAATGATCACTGTAGCCGGGCCGGCGTCGGTTGCCACTGTCAGGTTTTGGATGGGCTTGTATGTCGATGATGTGAAGTACTCAGTAAAGAAGGCGATCAGGCTTCCACCGATCAAACCGGAAAGTATAGACACCCAAAGCCCCAGCCAGTTCTCTGGAAGGACCCACCAGGTGATCGGGCCGGCTGCGATTGCCGAGATAATAGTTGCTGTATAAGTCCCAGTGCGCAGCGAGCGAAGCAGGGACTTTTGGTCGGCGCCTTCTTTTGTGCGGACCAAGAACGAACCAAAGACGCTGGCTAAGATGCCAAAGACAGCAATGGTAATGGGCAACACAATACCCTCCCAACCATATCCTGCTGCAACCCCGATCGCAAAAGTAGCTAGCAATGCCCCCACGTAGCTTTCATATAGGTCGGCGCCCATCCCGGCAACGTCGCCCACATTGTCACCGACATTATCGGCTATCACGGCCGGGTTGCGCGGGTCGTCCTCGGGAATCTCAGCTTCCAGCTTCCCCACCAGGTCGGCACCCACATCAGCCGCTTTTGTGAAGATGCCGCCACCGACACGGGCAAAGAGAGCCAATACCGAGGCACCCATGCCAAACATCACCATGGTCTGGCCGACCATGACTGCATCATAGTGAAAAAACCATTTCATCACGAGGATCCAGGCAGTGATATAAAGGATGCCCAAGCCCACTACGGTAAAGCCCATGACAGAGCCAGAGGCAAAAGCCACCCGCAGTCCTTGGTTCATGCTTTGATGGGCTGCATTGGCAGTCCTGGCATTGGCGTTTGTCGCAACCCGCATCCCTATATAGCCGGCAAGCATGCTGAACAAGCCGCCTGTCAAGAAAGCCACCGGCATCAAGGGCGAGATGAAGCCCGGGAAAACCATGATTACCAAAATGACAGTCATCACCGCATAAAAGACCGAGACGGTTATGTACTGACGCTTCAAATAAGCATTTGCCCCCATTCTGATAGCTCCCGCTATCTTTTGCATTAGCTCGTTTCCCTCAGAGAAGGCCATCACCCTGCGGCTTTGGAAAAAAGCAAAGAACAAAGCAAGCAATGCCCCTGCTAGACCGATCCAGACATAGTTTTCCATCTTTGGTTCCCACCTTTAAAGTCATAACACCAGCTGTATCGGTTTTTTGACACAGCTATCTTCCTAGGGCTATTTTATTACGTCCGGGCAGCTTTATGTCGTCACATCAACAAGGGACGGTATAGAGCTGTTATTCGGATGCATTTATCTTGGTTTTGCTGATTTTGAGCCGATATTTCAGACAGGTTTAACAGATTAGCTGATCAGCATGCATCAGCTAATCAGGAAAACTTGCATGATAATATCGAAGGATCTCTTGGGCGACTTCCTCGATAGCCCGGTTGTCGGTGCGCACTATCAAGCATCCGATTTTTCGCATAACCCTCTGCGCTTGTTCCAAGTCGTCGATCACAGAGTCGATATTTGCGTATTTTTGGGCGACCGCTGAGGCATTGCCTAGTCGCCGCTGGCGTATTGCGGACAATAGATTTGGGTCGGTAGTCAAGCCAAAGACCCGACGAAAGTCGACATCGAATAATTGCCTAGGCGGCTCGCTCTCTAAAGTCAAGGGTATGTTTGCGACATTGTATCCAAGTGTTGCCAAGTAAATCGACAAGGGGGTCTTTGACGACCGGGAGACCCCAATCAAGACAATTTGGGCATCTGTGAGATTCTCCGGATTGCGGCCGTCGTCATGCTCGACCGCAAACTCCATAGCGTCTATTCGGCGGTAATAAGCCTCGTCTGTCTCTCGGATCAGTCCTGGCTCGCCGCGAGGATTCCTGCCTGTGGCTAGTGCTATGGCATCGATAGCTGGGCCTATCAGATCGACGGCAACGACCTCTTTATCCATGAGGTAGTCTTCCAGCTCGGCACGCAGCTGTTCGTCAGCGATTGTATGAAAGAGGATCATATTATCCTTAGTATCGTTTAAATGCTCATCGATAAAGGGGACCATCTGGGCCAATGAGCTGACTTTTGGCAGACGGTTGATAAGGCATCGGTTGTCCGAGAATTGGCTGGCAGCGGCAATTGCCATGGTTGCTGCGCTGTCACCGATACTGTCGGATATTATATTGATTACTGGCCGGTCGTCCAGCATTGTCCGTTTTGTCGTATGCAATTTGATGGCGCTTGTGTACATACCACTCATTTTTTACTTTCTTATCAGGCTTGTTTCATCAGCTTTCCGATATCAGCCACCTTCGAGAACACTTCAACAAAACGGTTTAGCAGCCGCAAGCGGTTGCTGCGTACTTTCTCGTCAGGATCCATGATCAGGGCATCGTCAAAGAAACGGTCTATCGGATTACGCAATGATGCCAGGTACTCGATTGCCCGGTCATAACGGTTGATGGCCAAAGCATCGTTAATGCCCTCACCAACTTTGTCGATCGCCTCCAGGAGGACAGTCTCTGGCTCGCCCAACAGCTTCTGGTTGACCCGTAGGCCTAAAGCAGGCTCTCGCAGGTTGTTGGCCCGAGTATAGGCAGTAGCCAGGTCATAGAATAACTCAGGGTTCGAGTTCCGGGCAGCAGTCAAGGCCTCGGCCCGGGCAAAGACGTCCAAAGGCTCGATGTTTCCAGCTGCCATCACTGCTTCGACGATATCGGCATCGAACCCGCGTTCACGGCAAATAATCTCCAAGCGTCCAGCAAAGAACTCAATGATCAGCTTACGCGTCTCTTTTTTACTCACTTTTATCTTCGTCTTGGACAGATTGTTCAAAGCGTCGTCAATCAAGGTGTTCAAGGAGACTGGGAAACCGGTCAAGAGAATCGAGATGATGCCGATAGCATTACGCCGGAGTGCAAAGGGGTCTGACGAGCCTGTAGGCAACTGTCCAACCGCAAACAGGCCAGCGATCGTGTCTGCCTTGTCGGCCAAAGCCACGACCATGCCTTCAAAATTCGTCGGTAGCTGGTCGTTCGCAAACCGAGGGCGGTAGTGCTCGCGGATCGCCTCGGCTACCTCAATGGGCTCGCCTGCGGCCCGGGCATAATAATCGCCCATGATGCCTTGTAGGGCCGTGTACTCGACGACCGCGTTGGTCACCAGGTCGGCTTTCGCGAGAAGCGCAGCCCGCAGCGCCCGGTCAACCTGCTCGCTGTCGATTGGCTGGCTTGTTCCCTCTGTCGCATTGACTGCTTGCTCGGTGATTCGCTCTGCCAGGCTGACCATCCGCTCCGTCTTCTTCATCAAGGAGCCCAGCTTCTCATGAAAGACCACTTGGTCCAGCTGGCTGACCCGGTCGGCCAAGGGAGTCTTTAAGTCCTCCCGATAAAAGAACACAGCATCGGCCAGACGGGGGCGAACCACCCGCTCGTGCCCGACAGTGATGTCAGAGTTATAGGAGGGAGACCCGTTGGAGACTACTAGGAACTTGTTCGTCAGATGCCGCTCATTGTCATAAACCGGAAAATAACGCTGGTGTGTAAGCAGCGTGTCTATCAAGATCTCTTCAGGGACTTCCAAGAACTCCATATCGAAGCTAGCAGTCAAAGTGGTGGGGAACTCCACCAAATTGACCACTTCGTCGAAAGTCGCCTTTGGGGCATAGACAAAAAGTCCGCTCTCCTCTTCGAAGTGCTTGATCTGCGCACGTATATGCCCTGCCCGCATCTCAGCCGAGCTAACAACCCAGGCCTTGGTGAGGGCGGTTGCGTATTCGTCTGACTTAGCGATCCTGATCGCCTCAGGGGCCAACAAACGGTGCCCATAGGTTATCCGGTCAGCCTGGAGCCCGCCAAAGCTTACCGGAATCACACATTCACCCCATAAGGCAAACAACCAGCGCACCGGCCGAACAAAACGCTCATGCCCGGCTCCCCATCTTTGCGACTTTGCCCACTCGATTGACTCGATCACTGCTGACAAGACCTCAGGCAGCACTGTCTCGGTCGGACGGGCAAGCTGTTCGACTGTGGCAAAAATGTACTCGGTGCCTCCCTCGTAGGCACGCGTCAGGTCGCGCACATCGATGTTCTTGCTGCGCGCAAAGCCCTCAGCAGCCCTCGTAGGCTGGCCGTCTTCGTCAAAGGCGATGCTGACAGCCGGCCCTCGGAAACGTTGCACCAAGGCGACTGTCTCGGGGGACAGGCGCTTAACTTCGAGCACGATTCTTCTTGGTGTGGAGAAGGTCGTGATCGCGCCATGCGTCAGCCGCGCCTCGTCCAGGGCGGCCTCTGCCAGCTGTTTGAGCTGGTTGGTCGCACTGTAAAGCGGCGTGGAGGGGACTTCCTCGACCCCGATCTCAAAGACCAAGGTCGAAGGCTCCTTAGGCGCTCGGCCAAATGGCAGCGGGCTGTCTGTCTGGCCTGTGGCGCTTGCGGCGCTATCAGCATCTACGCCCAAAGAATCCGGCTGCTCAGGCTCGCTAGCTCCAGCGGCGTCCTGGTCTTGCCCGATACCGGTAGTTGCACTTAAAGGCCCGGCGTCTGCCGCTTGTCCTTCTCCACATGAAGGCGCTGCTTGGTCGATGGCTGCCGATTCCTCCAAACGATCCTGTGGCTCGTCTGGCTTTGTCGAAGCCGGCAAAGACGCCCGCTTCAGTTGCTCGTTTTGGCCTGCATGGGCCTTTGCTTGCACGCTAGGCAATTGGGCATAGGCCTCACAGCAGCCTGTGGCCAGCGTTCGGACCCTTAGGATATAGGACATGCGCTCCGTGGCGGAGACTGCTCCACGGGCATCCAAGAGGTTAAAGAGGTGGGAGCATTTCAAGACACAGTCATATGCTGGCAGGACCAGTCCGGCTTGGAGCAGGGCCTGGCATTCTTTTTCCCAATCGTCGAAATGCCCAAATAGCTGCGTGACATCGGCATACTCATAGTTATAGGCCGAAAACTGCCGCTCGTTTTCCAAAAAGACGTCGCCATAGGTAAAAACCGTGCCGTCGGCGTCCTCAGCCCAAACCAGGTCGTAGACCGTATCCACAGACTGGATATACATCGCCAGCCGCTCCAACCCGTAGGTGATCTCCACGGGCACGGGATCGCAGTCGATTCCGCCCACTTGCTGGAAGTATGTGAACTGCGTGACCTCCATGCCGTTTAGCCAGACTTCCCAACCCAGGCCCCAAGCCCCTAGCGTCGGAGACTCCCAATCGTCTTCCACAAAGCGAATGTCATGCTGGCGCGGGTCGATGCCAATTGCCCGCAAGGAGTCAAGATATTGTTCCAAGACGTCTGCCGGCGAAGGCTTGACTACAACCTGGAACTGGTAGTAGTGCTGTAAACGGTTGGGGTTTTCGCCGTACCTGCCGTCAGTCGGCCGGCGCGAGGGCTGTACATAGGCGGTCTTCCAAGTGCCAGGACCAAGGGACCTAAGCGTTGTGGCTGGGTGGAACGTGCCTGCCCCAACCTCAGAGTCGTACGGTTGCAAAATAACACAGCCCAAGGCTGCCCAATATCGCTCCAGTTCCAGAATAATCTCCTGAAAGGTCATCTGAGCTCTCCTTCTTTCGTATTGCTGACTATTTTAGACTGCTGAAATGATCAGGGGGCCAAGTAATGAAGATAGCCCTCCCGGTCACCAGCTCAAGGCTCACCGGCCCGAAATACCGGCTGTCTGCCGAGTCCGTTCGATTGTCTCCCATTACCCAGATATAGCCAGGCGGCACGGTGTAGGGATAATTGATGGTTTGGCCTGCCCGAGGCGACAAGGGATAAGACGGGCGGCCTAAGGTATATGGCTCCTCGACGATAATCCCGTCGATATAGACAAAACCGTTTATCAGGTTTATGGTCTGCCCTTCGACAGCAATGACCCGCTTGACCAAAGTCCGGTCGTTGCCCACAGGGTCAGTAAACGTCACAATATCGAATTGCTTTATTGTGGAGAAACGCATGCTGAGCTTTTCTGCAATTATCCGGTCATCGACGGAAATGGTTGGAGACATCGAGCCTGTCGGCACAGCATAGACATCGGCTACGAAAACCTTGAAAGCCGAAATGCTAAAAACGGCCAAGGCAATGGTCAGAATAAAACTGACCACCTCATGAAAAACAGTGTTCTTACGGTTCCAGGGAGCCTCTTTGGGCCAACGTTTGGACTTGTCCTTCTCTTGGGTGAGAGCCGAAGCCAGCATTTGTGCCTTTTCATTAGCAGCACGCGCGCTTGCCTTGTCGTCGCTAAGCCCTCTATCGACCCTGCTAGTACTTGGCCTGTTGGCCTGGGCCTTGCCGATAGGCTTGACGTTTCGATTCTGGGCCTCTGGCTGCAAAGACCGTGTTGTACGTGCGTGAGCAGCTGATGCTAAACGCCGATTGGAATTCTTTTTAGCTTTGTTTTGATCTGCGTTCATAAGCCTCTCTTCAAGTATTCATCGACCCAGACTCGCTCGGCCTCGCTTATTTTAGCTGACTCCAGCAAGTCTGGACGTAACTGCGCCGTTCTGATTATAGACTGTTCTCTTCGCCATTTATCGATCAGAGCATGATTTCCACTGAGGAGGACATCGGGGACTTTCCACCCTTGGAAGTCAGCTGGGCGGGTGTACTGTGGGTACTCCAACAGCCCATCGGTAAAGCTTTCGTCAACTGACGACCGCTCGTCGCGTAAGGCCCCCGGCAGTAAACGGCACACTGCATCGATTACACACATTGCTGCAAGCTCTGCGCCAGTAAGTATAAAATCGCCCAAGGATATGATCCTGTCCGCCCGGTGATAGACACGCTCGTCAAATCCTTCATAACGCCCACACACCATGATCAGATGCTTTGACGCAGCCAAGGACTGGGCGGCCTTTTGGTCAAAACGGTCTCCAAAGGGAGCGAAAAAGATGATTTCAGGCTTCGGGGGTTTTGGGGGTTTAGCTAGGCCTGACGAGTTTGTTGGATCGTCAGGCTCCGATGGGCCACTGCTTAATGTCAGCTCGTCTAGGGCCTCAAAGACAGGCTCTACTTTCATTAGCAGGCCCTGTCCTCCTCCAAATGGCTGATCGTCAGTAGTGCGATGACGGTCATGCGTCCAATCGCGCAGATCATGGTTGACGAGCTCTAAAATGCCCCTGCTTCTTGCTCTCCCGATGATCGAGACGCCAAGGGGGCTATTGGCCCCTTCAAAGACTTGCGGAAAGACTGAAAGCGTTTGGATCTTCATTTGTTTAGCTCCAGCAAGCCTTGTGGGATATCGACAAAGACCCTTGTCTCGTCCCAGCTTCTCACAAACGCCAAAACCGCTGGGATGAGTACCTGTCCGTATGAGCCGCCTTCGACTGTCCAGAGCACTTGGGCTGTAGCATTCGACTCGTCTGTGATTATCCCCAGATAGCCGAATTTCTCATCAATTACCTCTTTGCCCTGGTTGTTGGGAGGAATAGCCTGGTCCTCTAACGGCTGTCTGGCTCCTGGTGGCTCCAAGAGGCTGGCTGGCCCTTTTAAGGCAAGCTGGCTTTCATAGTTGTCCTCGACTTGGCTTATCCCGTTTAAAACATCGCTAGCCTCGGCAAGCAGATAGCGTCCGATCAAGAGGTTGGCAGCAGTCCTGTCGTCAATGTCGGCCAATATCAACCAAGGGCTTTCGTCATTGCCCCTTTGTGAAAGAATGCTTGTATAACGAACGCCTTTTAAGCTCGGTGGGACAATGTATAGCCTCGCCTGGGGACGCAAACGCAATGGAAGGCCGTCAATGCTTTGCACCTCGACCTCCCCTTTTACTCCACGCGAGCGGACGATATATGCTACCAATTGATATTGCTTCATGTCCCTGCCCTGATATGGGACATAGATTCAATGACTTGGTTTAATGCCCCTAACTATCTACTGTTTAAAAAGTCTAGCTGATAATCTCCACATCGACCCGGTCGACACCATCGATAAAGGCGACTGAGCGAGCCAAGGTGCGGATAGCTTTGATAATACGTCCATTACTGCCAATAATCTTACTGATATCGTCAGCGGCAACATTGATCTCGATCAGCAAGGCATTACCGTCATTGGAAGACTTAATAAGGGCCTGCTCAGGTTCGTCAACCAGCGAAGTAACAATGCTTTCCACCAACGAGACAGCATCTCGTGATTTGTCATCCATTTGCATTTAAGCCTTTCGGGCTCTTTCGATCAGCACAGCTACACGGTCGGTAGCCTGTGCCCCATTCTTAATCCAGGCATCGATTTTTTCAAGATCCAATTCTATGTAAGCAGGATCCACACAGGGGTTGTATCGACCGACCTGTTCAATAAAACGTCCGTCGCGACGCGCGCGGCTATCTGCGACAACAACACGGTAATATGGTTTCTTCTTGGCGCCATGGCGCGCCAACCTAATTTTTACAGCCAAAGTCGGACTCCTTATTCTAAGAGCTTATGCAAATGTATATGATAGCGCAAGCCCCTTGCTTACTGCACGCGACGACATATGTCATATGCATTTATCTTTATCTACTAACCAACAAATCCTTGCTGGCTCAAGCTTTACTCCACAAAGTCCTTTAGCTTCGACGACCTTGCCGGATGGCGCAACTTGGCCAAGGTCTTGCTTTCGATCTGGCGGATCCGCTCTCGCGTCACGCCGAACTCATGACCGACCTCTTCAAGTGTGCGGGGGCGGCCGTCATCGAGCCCGAACCTAAGCGAAATCACCTTTCGCTCACGTTCCGCCAAACTGTCGAGCACCTTGGTCAGCTGCTCTTTCAGCATGGTAAAAGAAGCAGCTTCGGGAGGCTGCTCTGCAGTCCGGTCTTCCAAAAAATCACCAAGCTGGCTGTCTTCTTCCTCACCGATCGGTGTCTCTAAAGAAACTGGCTCTTGTGAGATCTTTTGTATTTCACGGATCCTCTCTGCGGTCATGCCCATTTCTTCGCCGACCTCTTCTGCGCTAGGCTCGCGTCCCAAGCGTTGTAGAAGCTGCCTTTGGATACGAACCATCTTGTTTATGGTCTCTACCATATGCACCGGTATGCGGATTGTGCGGGCCTGGTCAGCAATGGCCCTGGTGATCGCTTGACGGATCCACCAGGTCGCATAAGTCGAGAACTTGAAGCCCTTCTTGTAATCGAACTTCTCCACAGCACGTATCAAACCCAGGTTGCCTTCTTGGATCAAGTCCAAAAAGAGCATCCCCCGGCCGACATAGCGCTTGGCAATCGAGACTACCAAACGTAGATTCGCCTCGATTAGCTGCTGCTTGGCATCCATTCCCATCTGCTCGACACGGCTAAGGCGCCGCCGCTCGGACCGAGTCAGCTCGATGCCCTTGTTCTCAGCGTTGTCCAGTTGTGTCGAAGCCTCAAGGCCTGCCTCTATTTTCATAGCCAAGTCGATTTCCTCAGCTGCAGTCAGCAAACGTACCTTGCCGATCTCTTTTAGGTACATCCGCACCGGATCGCCCGTCAGCATGACAGTCCCGCTGTCGGTGCTTATACGGTGCCGAGAGCTCTTCGATGACCGTTCTGGCTGAGTGGTCAGAACCATTTCTACGCTCTCAGCACTCTTTAGCTCGTCTTCTGGGATACTGTCTAAAATATCCTCTGTGTCATCGAACTCGCCGGCCAAGTCAACAGACAAGTCGTCCAGGCTGGTATCGACACTGGCCAGAATCGAAACCGTAGGCTCAGACCCCAGCCCGTCCTCGCTCTCGTCGCTTTCTGTAATAACCAATATTTGCTGCTTTTTTAAGTAGTCTTCCACTGCTTTTAGCTGGGTTTTGTCCAAAGTATAGTCATTTAGCGCTTGGCTCAGCTCGTCTAGACTGACCTCGCCAACCTTGCCAAACTGCTTGACCACCGACGCCAATTCGCCTTCTAGCATCTCTAACTCAGACGGAATCGCCACCGTCTCCACATTTTCTTTGCTTGATGTTGTTTTTTTCTCAGCCACATTAACCCTTTCTACTGTGTCTTCGATATAAAAGGGTATCTCCCATAACTTTTTGTTGCCTTATTCTACATATTTTTATCTGGAGAAAACCTTGCCTGTCGATATTAATCGATTATCTGGTCCCGCTCTTGAAGTTTTTTCGGAGGTCGGCCAGCTCTTTTTGCAGGGGCACCAGCTGGACAAACAATTCCTGGTTGTTGGGGTCGTTTGACTCGAGCAAGGCCCTCTCTTCGTTGATTTTATCTATAGCCTCTTGCAGCTTTGCCTCACGAATGCTGTATACCAAGTGGTCTGCAATCCTGATTGGCTCAAGGCCACTGTAATCCCTCAGCCTGGAAGCCGACAGTGAAGCTGTAGCTTCTGGCAAGCGGGCAGTTAGCTGTGATAGGCACTCGTTGACCGGCATTGTCTCGTCTTTGTCTTTTAGCTCCAACAATACCTCAGCAATCTGCTGGTGTCCCTCACTTCGCCACTTATTGCCTTTTAAGGCTGAAGACAGTTGTCGGCGCAACTGGACCTGCTCTATAAATAAATAGAGCAGGTCCCTTTCCAAACTTGTGATTTTATCGGCAGCTGCCTGCCTGCTGCTGTCTTGGTTTTGGCTGGTGGGGCTGTTCACTGGCTTAGGTGCCACGTTTGGGACTTCTGCAGGCATGGTTTTATCCACATTTACTGATGCAGCTTGTGAATAATTCGGCTTGAGCCGGTCAAAACGTTGTCGTAACTCGGTCTCTGCTATCTCGTTGAAGCCAAACCGATTAGCAAGATAGCTCAAATAGTCACTTGCCAAAGCAGTATTCTTCAAGGGCAGCAATATTTGCATGGCAAGCGCCTCAGCACGGCTGCGTTGCTCGGGCTGATCGAGGGCAAAACGGCCAAGGGTCCGGTCTAGTCCGTATCGGATCAAGGGAATCGCTTCGTCTAGCACCGTTTGCAGGCTTGTAGCGCCCTCAGCTTCGACGTACTCTGCTGGATCCTGGTTGCTTGGCAACATGGCTACATAGATGTCCACACGACGGTTGTTGGAGGCTGTTGGAGCCAAGGCAGAGCCAATTAGCTCGATAGCCCGGTCGGCTGCCCGCTGGCCGGCTGCGTCCCCGTCAAAAAGCAGAATGACCCGTTCAGTGAAACGCGCAAGTATTTTCAAGTGCTCGCTAGTCAGGGCAGTCCCAAGTGTTGCGACGGTGTTGGCAAACCCGGCTTTATGGAGGGCAATCGTGTCTGTATAGCCTTCAACGACAATCGCAAAGCCTTGGCTTACTATGCTCGATTTTGCCTTATCGATCGCATACAGGTTGTCGCGCTTCTTGAAAAGCATAGTCTCCGCAGAGTTCATGTACTTTGCTGGGCTTTGGTCGTCAGCCAAGAACACTCGGGCCCCAAAGGCAATCGGCCGTCCTTGCAGGTCGGATATTGGGAACATTATGCGATCGTAGAAGCGGTCAATTAGCTGGTTCGGGTTTTTGCTGTTGACCCGGGCAACGTCTGCATCGACCATTTCCTGGGCCTCAAAGCCAAGCTCGCGGAGATGCCGGATAAGCTGGAAATTACCGGGTGCATAGCCGATCTGCCACTGTTTTGCTGTATCTTCGCCCATCGAGCGGGATTTTAGATAATCTCTCGCTAAATCGTTTTTGGGGCTTTTTACCCGCATTAGCTGCTGGTGATAAAAAGCAGTGGCAGCGGTAAGCAAGGCAAGCAGCCGTTCCCTTCGCCCTCGCTGTACAGTGGTCGCATCCTCTGACAACTCGATGTTTGCAATCTGAGCCAGGATCCTTACCGCTTCGGGGAAATCGACATTTTCCGTTTTCATCGTAAAGGTGAAGACATCGCCACTCTCACCACAACCAAAACAGTAGTAGAACTGCGTAGCCGGGTTGACCTTAAACGATGGAGTCTTTTCATCATGAAAAGGGCAGCAAGCCCAGAATTCGTTTCTACGCTGTTGTAGAGCAGTGCGCATTCCAACCAACGCTACGATATCTGTCGCATTCCGGACTTGGCTGATCTCTTCTTCGCTGATCATATGTCTACTAACTTAGGTTCTTTGATAGTTCGTGCAATCTGTATTTTTTTAAAGACTACGTCTAGTTGTCTCCCAGCAGGTATCGGACAAAGTCTACGACCTTGATTGTATTACCGGTCTTTTTCGCTACTGCTTCAATCACTTGCTTGATAGTCTTATCTGGCTCTTTAATAAAATCTTGCTCTAGCAAGGCAAACTCATTATAGAATTTGTCCAGCCGGCCTTGAACCATCATCTCTTGGATATTCTCAGGCCTGCCTGATTCTTCAGCTTGGATCTTATATATTGACAGCTCACGTTCGATTACTTGAAGGTCAAAGTCTTCAATAGCAATTTCAGACGGATTTGCCGCAGCGATTTGCATAGCGATATCTTTTGCCAATATCTTGATTTCATCATTGTCAGCTGCAGCTTGGTCGTCAGTCGACAAGGCGAGCAAAACGCCTAAGCGGCCTCCTGCATGGATATACGAGGCTATGTAGCCAGTCTCCACCGATATCAGCAGGCAACGGGATATCTGGATGTTTTCTCCTATGGTATGTATTGCCCCGGCAACCATCTCGCTTACAGTCCCATCAGCCGTTTCTGCTGATAAAAGCTCCCCGATGTCTTGGGGCTTGTGTGCCAATACGGCATCGACTACCTTTTGGGCAAAGTCTTGAAAGACCTCGTTTCGAGACACAAAGTCAGTCTCACAGTTCACTTCGGCAATTGCAGCTACCAAGCCATCGTCTGATATTGCTGTTACTATCAGTCCTTCGTTGGTGGCCCGTCCTGCTTTTTTCTGTGCAGCAGCAAGGCCACGGGTACGTAAGACATCAACAGCCGCCTCGATGCTACCGTCAGCTTCCTCTAAAGCCTTCTTGCATTCCATCATCCCTGCACCAGTCATCTCACGTAGTTCTTTCACCAATTGAGCGGTAATAGCTGCCATTTTTTTAGTTTCCTTCCTAACAGAGGCTTTTATGTCAAAAGCGTAATCAACAAATACTAAGTGTACCAATTCTGCAGTTACAACTTGCACTGCTATATATTACGTTCCTAAATCGATTTTTTATCTATATTGCTTCTTCATCACTGTTTGTTTCTATATTACTAGTATTCTCATCTGAACTAGCGGCTTCACCAGAAATAACACCTTGCGTTTCTGTTGGCGCCTCAACCTCGGCTTGCTCTTCTCCGCCTGATTTAGGTGCTTCAGGCACAACGGCAGTTTCGATTTCGGCGTCAGCTGCCGGTACATCTGCTGCTTCTGGCACTGATATCACTTCAATTAGATCACTAGCCATGGGAGGCGAAGGCTCGGCTGGAGGCTCGAAGGAGACAGGTGGCTCAATTGGGGGATTTAAGGGCCCACTGGCTTCAAGTATCTCGGCTTCGCTGACAGAGCCTCGTTTTGCTCCTGTTAGAACAGCCTCGGCTATCACCTCGGTAATCAAGTTAACCGAGCGGATGGCATCGTCGTTTCCGGGGATCCCATAATCGACGTCGTCGGGGTCAGAGTTAGTGTCAATGATGCCAACTACGGGTATGCCTAGTTGACGGGCTTCGCGAATAGCTATGGTCTCACGCATGGTGTCTACGATGAAAATGAGCTGGGGAATAGCCTTCATGTAGCGAATACCGTTGAGGTTGGCCTGTAGCTTGCTTAGCTCTTTTCTAAGACGAATCTGCTCCTTTTTGGGCAGTGCCGCCATTCGGCCGTCTGCCTCCATGCTTTCAAGCTCTTCCATGTAGGAGACCCTGCTATGGATGGTCACGTAATTCGTCAACATGCCGCCAAGCCAGCGGTGGTTGACATATGGCATCTCACAACGCTCTGCATTGGTGGCGATGGGTTCTTGGGCTTGCTTTTTCGTTCCAACAAAAAGCACCGTCCCGCCATTAGCGGCGATTTGCTGTGTGAACGTATAGGCTTGATCCAGGCTTACCATTGTTTGTTTTAAATCGATGATATAGATTCCGTTGCGCTCGCCGAATATATATGGCTTCATCTTTGGGTTCCAGCGGCGAGTCTGGTGGCCGAAGTGAACAGCCGCATCTAGTAGCGACCTGATTGTTACAGGCTCTATCATGTCAAATTCTCCTTTTCGTTGTCTGTGGTTTTTTTAACAAACCACCCTCTGCTTGAATCATCCCCCAAGAAGCAACCTGTGCAGGCCACGCGCCTCTGAAGTCATCAAGCATGTGTAATAGATGAACCCGACCATGTTAGCACAACTGAGCTATGGGCAGCTCATAATGCTTAAGGAGTAGGGCTTATTGTTGAATTGTGATAAAAACAAGTACGAAACCCCGTCTTGATGCCAAGCGATACTTCGACTTGAAGCATAAGTTAGTGCAAGTGGTTAAAGATAGTCCTTATGACAAGTACTAAGTCTTTTCGTTTTCATAACTGCTTTGATCCGTTCCCATAAGCAATGACCTTAAGGCTGCAAATGGGTGGTCGGGGTCAGGCTCGTCCACACAAGTGCACTCCTCGTTATTCAAGTTCGCATAACACTTGTCACACAAGCCTTTACAGTCCTCGCTGCATAAGACGACAAAAGGAAGCTCATAGATCAAGGCAGCAATAATCGGTTCGGCGAGGTCAACCTTAGAGTCACTGCCAACAATGATTACACCGTCGTCTTGCCCAGTTATGTCAAAGTCCCGGGAATCGAGTAGATAATAAGCCTCAGCCTCGGCTTTTAAAAACAAGCTGGTCTCCTCCGCACAACGCGTGCAGTCAGTAACCACCAACGCTTCAGCAAGACCGCTCATCAGAACAGCGCCTCCAGTATTGGATAACTCAATATCGTAATTAACGCCTTCGGGCAGGCGAATACTCATTGCTCCCTTCGCAAACTGGCCGACTTCCAGAGATCCCGAAAGTGTGACCATGTCACCTAAGTCTGCCAATTCAGGTAGCAAACGAAATATCAGTTGTGGCAGCGCTTTTAACTCGTTGCTGTCTGTTTTATCAGCGGATACCACGGTTATTCAGCCGCTCACGCGAGCGATGAACATTATCTGTTAATGTCTCTAGAGTGTTTTGGATATGACTCAACACATTATCAGCATAATCTTCAGCTCCCGAACGAACCTGTCGTTCCGCCTCACGCGCTTCACGTAATATTTGCTCTGCTTGACTTTGAGCAATGCGCACAATTTCCTGTTCTGAAGCAATGACCAAGGCCTGGTTACGTGCATCTTCGATCACCCGGTTGCCTTCCATCTCAGCATCTGCCAGGAGATCGTCCCTTTCACGAAGCACCTTTCTTGCCTCAGCCAGCTCCTCAGGAAAACGTTGTCTTATCTCATCGATAATCTCGTGTGCCACACCTGCGTCTATTTGTCGTTTGTCCTTGTTTCCGATCGCCGGTTTTCCATCCTCAATTAGATCAGAAAGCTCGTCGAGGAGCAAGCTCACTCCGGTTTCATCCATACTGGATCCTTTCAAAGACACTCTGCTGTATTTGATGTGGACATAACAGCACCGTGTTTAACTGATGCTGCGTGTCTTATAAGTTTAACAATTCTTCGACTCTTTAGCTATAGCTAAACCTATGCTAATAGAAGGTATTCATAAAACAGCTGCTTGAGGCATATCTTATGAAAGGCTTCTATGTTTTGATAAAAATCAGTGCCGCGTTAGGGTTTTCATATTTATATGGCACTCCTATTGATACATTTTAAAGCAATGCAAGCTTATTGTCTTTCTCATCTGTTTGCACGGAAACCTGCAAGCTACAATCTGTTAGAATACCGATAGATATGTAAGGGTTTATGGAAAGGGGCAAACAGTGACAGATACAAAGGACCTCGAAGTACAGTTTATTGATGATATGGCGACAGCCACAGAATACCAGCTAAAACATACCGCAAATGTAGTGGTAAGCGAAACAGCTGATGGAAAGCTACTTAGTATATCGGTTGGATTGAATGGTTTTACCCACCCTCAAACAGAAGAGCATCTAGTAGAGTGGCTAGCAGTCGAAAACGATGGCGTAATCATTGAGAAAGTGTTTTTTACTGCAGACCAAACCCCAGAGTTTGACTTTTTAGTAAAGGAAGCTGGCACACTTGTAGTACAGGCCTTCTGTAACTTGCATGGTATTTTTGGAATATATGTCTGACTAATACAGTTAACACTGGTCAGGCTCGTCTGCTTGGTATTCAATAAAAGCAGCAATTGCCTCTCTTGTTAAATCATCTGCCTCAAGGTCAAGCTCAAAGGCTTTGATCAATGCTTGGAGCTGTGACCTCCTGAGGTCTGCTTGCTGTATGAAACCTGCATCATCAAGGCATTCAGCATCTAGTGCCATTGCTCGGACAATATAAGCCGCCAGACTAAGATCGAATCCTCCAAGCTGGAACATAGCTACCATAGAGTCTGGCGCCAGCGAGAATAATAGGCTTGGGTCAAAGTTTAAAGTATCGGCTAGTTGCTGCTCAAGGTCTCGAGCTGTTTCATGGGATTGCTTTAGTCCTTGTTGTAGGGCTTTTCGAAGGAAGCTCACATACAATAACACCATTCTCATTATATAATCGTTTTCGAGCATATCCCTCCTAAACTGATAACAGCATATCCCTAAACAAACCCCCTCGCCAGAGGGGGTTTGTTCTTGGGTATTAAGTATAAACTTCGGTCATTTAATAAAGCTCGATCATTTCATTGAACCAGGTAACATCCATACTGTCACGCAGCACTAGTCTCCTCGTCTTCTTCAAGCTTTTTATTGGTGGCAAACACCGCGACTGCTATTTGAATAATGAAGATAATAGCGTGCACGATAGTCCACCAATCGAAGAGAACCATGCGCTGGGTGATATCCTCTGTCACTAAGAACAATATCACAGCGATAATGGCTAAGCCTAAATTGACTATCCTAAATATCAACCTCTTCCGCCGTATTGTGTCTGGGTCGTCTTCGTAACCATACTCAGTCTCTCTACGGTTTATAAAGAATGTGATTAACATACCAATAGCCATAACAGCACCAACGATTGTCAAGATCAAGTTGATTAGTGCCCACGTACCAGCAAGAGGGGTTTCAGTCTCTACGATTTCTGCAACATATACTGCCCGCACAGTCAAATCAGATTGAACGTTGGTAAATGAGGTATCCCATCTAGAGAACACATAACCCACACGAACTGGGTTTGTCGGCGCAGTGGCATTGCCACCACGGGCAACGACCTCGACCTTAAGCACCGTATTGTCCCAATCAATGAACGTAACAGTAAAGTTATCATCTGACGGGGTTGCTGAAGCAGCCCACTGTGCTGTATAGGTAACATTTCCTGTGACAATTGCTGAAACAGCAGGTGACCATCCAGTAAAGCTCCAACCGGTTTCACCAGTTACATTTGGTGCAGCTGGTGTCGCGGTTCCATAAGTCAAGCCATTTGAGGACTGTAGGGCAAAAGTACCGTGCTCGCCTGGAGCATAGATTACAGTATAGGTAGTCACTTGTGGTGTTACTGGTGACCAGACTGCATACAGTGTCGTATTACTATTAATAGTAAACCTTGCACCAGGGCCGTAACTAACACCCCCGCCGCTCGATGTAGCCCAACCTGAGAAATTGTAATTGTTCCTATACATTCCACCCATACCTAAAACAACCACTTCACTGCCTGCAGTATATGGGCTGTTCGGGTCAACAGGGGCATTTGTGCCACCATTGGCGTTGTAGGTCAAGGTGTACATCGTCGGGTTGTGAGGTATGGTTATTTGAACGTTCTCACCAGGAGCATCGGTGTTTGGATCAGGAGTCCGGTCTTTATCAGTCTGGTAATAAATCTCAGCCCTGTTGATTATCCCGCCACTAACCCAATTGTCATTGACTGTTGCGGTAATCAACAACTCTACTGTAGCTTCTTCAAGCCCTGACAATGCAGACTTACTGAAGTAAGCACTAATCAAGCCATTGGATTGTGTAGGCGATACATTTGTAACAGCTGAGTTATTTATCCTTACACTCGCACTTCCGAAAGTCAAAGTATCGGGAAGCCTGTCAGTAACAAGCAGACCTGAATAAGCCCTTAAGTCATCCGGGAGCTTGAATGAAACTACAAAGTTCACTACTGAGCCTCTACCTGTAAATGATGTGCCTGTCTTTAAAAAGTCATCGACTGGAACAAGCTGGTAGACGGTTTCATCGTCATCCGGTGGATCTGGGGGCTCGTCTCCGCCTATTGGCTTAATGTGATAGCTTCCAGTATTGCTAATTGTACCTGTGGTACCCGGAACGACACTGAAAACAAGCGTAATGCTAATTGTCTGACCTTGATAGGCTGTCAGACTAGCAACCGGGAAGGAGAAACTAACAATTCCGGAGCCAGAGTAAGCATCTGGGCTAATCGGTGTTGCCGAACCGTTTCCAACACTGAATGTCGCACTTACAAAGCTTAACTGGTTGGCTGGGTATTCATCGGCTATCCGTAACCTTTCCCAAACCGCCAAGCCCTCTGCATCTGGTAGCTCATACGAAAGCTTGTATGTAATCGTATTGTCGCTCTGTCCAGCAATATAGCCAGATTGCGTGGAAGTCTTGGTGAAGTTCTCGGTATCGCCAACTTGTTTCCAGACCGCATAAAGAGTGGTCGGTTCTGTGATAGTAAAGCTCGAAGGGGTGACAGCTGAACCATTGACAGCAAATTCAGGCACAGTTGCTGTGGATGTTCTAGCCCAACCTAGGAACGCATGATAAGTACGTACCAAATTTCCTGTATTGGCACTGACAGTCACAGTTTCACCGTCTACATATGGGCTGTTTGGATCAATCGGCACTGTGCCGCCAGTAGCACCATTTGCATTGTAGATGACAGTGTTGTCTCGCGGATATACATCCTCGTCGTCACCTGGAGGATCAAATTCCGTTCCGTTTCTAGGGGTTATATAGTACTTACCACTGTTTGTGAGGACGCCTGAAGCCGATGTCGATACTTCGAAGCTCATGGTGATAGTAACACTTTGGCCTGCTAATGCAGACAAGGTGGTACTAGTGAAACTAAAGCTTACTACTCCGTTGGATCCACCACTGTCGGGTGTGATACTTACCTCACTGCCATTACCGATTCGTATTGTGGCACCTAGATAGGACATCGAGGCTTGTGGGTATAAGTCTTCAATACGCAGTTTCTCGTAATCGCTTACGTCACTGGGCATCGTAAACCTAAACTCATAGGTAAGTATCTGGTTGGGTAAGCCAGGTATATAGGTCTGTGAAGTAGCAGTCTTAGCGAAGTTCTGAGGAAGGCCTACTTCTCTATACACTGGGTACAAATACGTATCTTGTGTAATAACAAAGGTTGGGGGTGTGACTACTGGGCCATCGACAGCAAAATCAGGAACTGCTGATGTTGCTGAATACGCCCAACCAATGAACATATACCTGCCTCTGCTAAAGTTTCCAAAATCACCAAGCACTATTACCGTATCACCATACTCATATGGAGCATTCGGATCAACAGGCTGCGGTCCATCATAATCGACTACGTAATAGACCCTATACATGCGAGGCCTGATCACTTCTTCGTCTCCACCAGGCTCATCAGGCTCGATTCCACCCTTAGGAGTAACGTAATAGTTACCCACGTTAGTGATAAATCCAGTTGCACTTGCCGATATAACGAAGGTCATTGTGATAGTTACATGCTGCCCCTCCATAGGAATCACATCAGTCTCGCTAAATATGAACTCGACTGAGTCTGATTCGATACTTGAAGGAATCAGCTCTGTGGCTGTGCCGTTCCCGATTTGGATGCTAGCTTCAATTAGGCTTAGCACTCCGTCTGGAAAGAGATCGACAATACGCATCGATTGGTAGTCACTGACATCTGAAGGCATATCGAAATCAAAGTGATAGGTCACTATCTGACCAGACTCGCCTGGTATATAAGTTTGCGTTGTGGCTGTCTTGGTAAAGTTCTCAGGATCACCAACTGGTCTCCACACCGCGTATAGATCTGTGTCTGCTGTTATCACAAAAGTCGGAGGTGTGACAGTTGCGCCATTAACAGCAAACGTGGTGGTCGTAGCACCCTGCGTTGTCGACCAGCCCGCGAAGGTGTAGCCAACACGGGTAAGGTTACCCGTGTTGGCGAGAACAGTCACAGTGGCATTGGCAATGTAGGGGCTATTAGGATCAAAAGGGACAGTACCTCCTGTAGCATCTTCGGCATTATATGTTACGCCAAAGTCTCGTGGTAATACTTGCGCATCGTCGCCACCAGATGGATTCGGAGGCTCAGTGCCACCCTTCGGGGTGATGTAGTAATAACCGTTGTCAGTAAGGATACCGCTTGCTGAATTGTAAACAGCAAAGGTCATAGTAATGGTTATGTTTTGTCCAGCCATAGATGCAAGGACAGCATCGCTGAAGCTGAAACTGACGATTCCGTAAGTCGTTGCCGAGTCAGGAGCAATAGCTGAAGCTTGACCGTTACCAACCTGGAAAGTAGCACCAGTAAAGATCATTGAATCTGCCTGATAGACATCCTCGACACGCAATCTACCGTAATCGCTTACATCCGTTGGCATCGTAAAGGTGAAGGTATAGGTCAGGGTCTGGCCAGAGATACCAGGTACGTAAGTTTGAGTAGTAGCTGTCTTTGTGAAATTGACTGGCTGCGGGATCGGGCGCCAAACAGCATACAAAACAACATTGCTATTGATTGTAAACGTTGACGGCGTAACCGTTGTTCCATCGACAGCGAACTCTGGCACGGTAGCGCTCGAAGTCCTTGCCCAACCAATAAACACATACTCGAAGCGAGACAGGCTGCCTGGGTTGGCCAGCACGTTCACAGTGGCATTGGCCACGTATGGGCTGTTGGGGTCGACAGGCACTGTTCCGCCGGTCGCGTTGTTGGCGTTGTAGGTGACGCTGAACTCGCGTGGAATAACAACCTCTTCGTCCCCACCTGTCGGGTCGTCAGGCTCTTGGCCGCCCTTTGGAGTGGTGTAGTAATAGCCATCGTTAGCCAAAGGACCGTTCGCTGCTGTCAAAACATTAAAGACCATAGTGATAGTAACGCTCTGACCAGCCATTGCCGAAAGGTTAGACCCAGTAAAGCTAAAGCTAACCAGCCCTGCAGTTGTTGAGGAGTCAGGATTTATTGCTGTACTTCCAGCATAGCCAATCTGAATGGTAGCGCTAGCGAAACTCATACTGCTAGCTGGATACCTATCTACCACACGCAAAGACTGGTAGTCGTCGACACTGCTAGGCATGGTGAAGGTGAAGTTGTAGGTCAGTGTCTGGCCGGCTTGACCAGGTATGTAGGTCTGGGTCGTGGCCGTCTTGGCGAAGTTGGTGATAGGCGGAAGTTGACGCCACACCGCATAGAGGGTCGTCGGGCCGGTGATCACAAAGGTCGCCGGGGTGACGGTCGAGTTGTTGACTGCGAACTCGGGAGCCAAGGCATTGGCGTCCCTAGCCCAGCCTAGGAAGGTGTAGTTGTCGCGGTACAGGCCGCCAGTGTTGGCCAGGACCGTAACGACGTCGCCGCTCACATAGGGGCTGTTGGTGTCGACAGGCACCGTGCCGCCGGTCGCTCCGTTGCCGTTGTAGGTCGTGGTGTAGTCACGTGGCTTCACAACCTCTTCGTCTCCGCCTGTCGGGTCGTCAGGCTCGACTCCGCCCTTGGGGGTACTGTAGTAGTTGCCCTGGTTGGCGATGTCTCCTGTAGCCGAGGCAGACACTGTGAAGTTCATGGTGATGGTGATGGCCAAGCCTGCCATCGGGGCTAAGGCAGCCTCGTTAAAGACGAAGCTCAGCGCACCGTTGGCGTTGCTTGCCGGGTTGATCGCCACAGCCGTACCGTAGCCGATCTGGATGGTGGCATTGGTAAAGCTCAGCGCACTTGCAGGATAGACATCCTCAACGCGCAAGGACTGGTAGCCGCTGACATCCGAGGGCATAGTAAAGGTGAAGGTNTAGGTCAGGGTCTGNCCGGCTTCACCAGGTATGTAGGTCCCGGTCGTGGCCGTCTTGGCGAAGTTGGTGATGGGCGGGAGGCCCTGCCATACAGCATACAGGGTAGTGTTGGCTGTAATGTTAAAGGTCGCCGGGGTGACGGTCGCGTTGTTGACTGCGAACTCCGGCACAGTGGCGTTCGCGTCCCTAGCCCAGCCCACGAAGGTGGAGTTGGTGCGGACGAGGTTGCCTGTGTTTGCCAGCACGTTCACAGTGGCATTGGCCACGTATGGGCTGTTGGGGTCGACAGGCACTGATCCGCCGGTCGCGCCGTTGGCGTTGTAGGTGACGCTAAACTCGCGTGGATAGACCTGGGCATCGTCCCCGCCGGTCGGGTCAGTAGGATCGACACCGCCCCTGGGGGTCACGTAGTAGTTGCCTTGGTCGGTCAGGACGCCGGTTGCGCTGGTCGACACGTTGAAGTTCATGGTGATCGTTATGCTTTGGCCGGCCATCGGCGCCAAGGCTGCAGCATTGAAGCTGAAGCTGACGACGCCTGAGG
>WRNE01000005.1 GCA_009776725.1 Coriobacteriia bacterium | reverse complement strand
CCTGCCGACGATCCAGCGGAGGCGGTCAACGGCAGCCTGTCCGAGCCGAGCCTGGTCGTGATTACCGGCTTGTCCGGCGCCGGCCGGACCGAGGCGATGCGGGCCTTTGAGGACATGGGCTACTTCTGCATCGACAACCTGCCCCCCTCGCTGTTGATGAACCTGGTCATGCTGGCCGGGCTGTCCGGGCCGGCCAGGCGGCGCCTGGCAGTGGTCTGCGACATCCGCGCCCAAGAGTTCTTCTACGAGCTGAACACGGAGCTGGAACGGATCCGGGAGGTCGGCGTGAAGGTCAGCGTGCTGTTCTTGGAGACCTCCAACGAGGTCCTGCTCTCCCGCTACAAGTCGACCCGGAGGCGGCACCCCCTAAGCGGCGACGCCATGACGATCAGCGCCGCCATCAAGCTCGAGCGCGAGCTCTTGGCCAGCGTCCGGGAGATCGCCGACTTCATCATCGACACCTCCAACACGGACATCCGCGAGCTTCGCCGCCGCATCTACCAGGCGTTCAGCCAGGCCTCCGAGCAGGAGGCGATGGCCGTGACCATCTACTCGTTCGGCTTCAAGTACGGCATCCCCATGGAGTCCGACCTGGTCATGGACGTGCGTTTCCTGCCAAACCCCTTCTACAACCCCGACTACCGCGACCTGACCGGGCAGGACGACAGCGTGCGCACCTTCGTACTGGAGTCCGGCCAGACCCAAAGCTTCTTGAACAACTGGTTCGGGCTGCTGAACGTGGTGATGCCCGGCTACCTGGCCGAGGGCAAGCAGCACCTCTTGATGTCCATCGGGTGCACAGGCGGGCAGCACCGCAGCGTGGTGATAGCCGAGCGGACCGCCGCCTACCTGGCCGAGCTCGGCTACAGGGTGTCGATCCTGCACCGCGACCTGCCTTTGGCCTTGGCGGAAGGGTCCGATGGATAAGAGCGCCGGCACTGTGCGGTCCGTGGTGATCGGCGGCGGCACAGGCGCCCCCGTCAGCGTCCGGGCTCTGCTCAGCCTGGGCTACCAGGTCTCGGCCGTCGTGGCTATGGCCGACGACGGGGGGTCGACCGGCCTGCTGCGCGAGCAGCTCGGCATCATCCCTCCCGGCGACATCCGCAAGTGCCTGGTCTCGATGGCCAGCGACCCCGACTCGTATTGGGTGCAGGCCTTCGTGAAGCGGCTCGACTATGTCAACGGCCACCCCTTGGGCAACCTCATCCTGACGACCCTGCTCGACGTCTCCGGCTCGCTGCCCAAGGCTATCGAGCTCTGCGAGGGGCTGCTGCAGGCCAAGGGGCGGGTTTATCCCTCTACTTTAGAAAGCATCGAGCTGTACGGGCAGACGGTCGACGGGGAGAGGCTCTTCGGGCAGGCGGTCTTGACCAAGTCGCAAAGCGCCCTTCACTCCGTGGCGCTGCGCCCTAGCCGGCCGGAGGCCTACCAGCCGGCCTTGGAGGCGATATCGGAGGCGGACCTGATAGTGCTCGGGCCAGGCTCGCTGTTCACGTCGATCATCCCCAACCTGCTGGTCCCCGGGGTGTGCGAGGCGATCGAGGACAGCCGGGCGGTCAAGGTCTTCCTGTGCTCGCTTGCCGACATGCAGGGCGAGACTGGCGGGATGACTGCCCTTGAGCACACCAAGGCACTGCTGAGGCATGGCATGGAGGGTATTTTGGACATAGTGGTCGTCCATGAGCCCGAGCCCTTGCCCGATTATTGGCAGTTCGTGAAACGCGTGGCGATCAGCGGGCCGGACCAAGAAGAGATAAAGTCCATGGGACTGGGCTTGATAGTGCGGTCCCTAGTCGACCCGATACGGCCCACCTGGCACAGCGTCCCGGCCTTGGCCGAGCTGTTCTCAGAGATTGCAGCCAAACAGGCACGGCCCGCAACGGGCCAAAGGAAGTGAGTGACAGTGTCGTTTACCGCTGAAGTGAAAGACGAGCTGAGCCGGATCATCCCCGAGCAGCCAGCGGCTAGCAAGGCCGAGCTGGCCGCCTTGGTGCTTATCCAAGGCCGTATTTCGGGCTCCTACCGCCTTGAGCTGACCACCGAGACAGCCGCCGTGGCACGTACCATGGTACGCCTGCTGCATGCAACCTACCATTTGAAGACCGAGATCGGGACCCGTAAAAGCCAGCTGCACAAGACTTTCAACTACCAGATCACAGTACCTGCCCAAATCGGCCTGGTGGAGGCCTTGTTGGACCTAGGGGTCATCAGCTCCCAAGGGGTCGAGCTGGGCATCGACCCGAACCTTGTCGACCGACCCGAGAACATAGCGGCCTTCCTAAGGGGGGCCTTCCTGGGAGGCGGCTTCATCTCGAACCCCCAGGGCGACTTCCATTTCGAGTTGAACTGCCCGAGCCAGGCCCTGGCCAACGGGCTGGTCGCCCTGATGCTCTCTTTGAACATCCCTGCCCGCTCGCTCAGCCGCCGGAACGCCTGGCTGGCTTACTTGAAGGGGTCGGAGGCGATAACCGACTTCCTGACCTTGGTGGGGGCCCATGCTAGCCGGCTCTCGATGGAGAACGTGCTGGTCACAAAGTCGCTGCGCAACGACATCAACCGCCGCTTGAACGCCGAGATAGCGAACCAGGCCAAGTCCATCGATGCCTCGTTGGAGCAGATCAAGACGATCCGCTACCTGGCCGAGACCAAGGGCCTGGACTCGTTGCCCAAGGCCCTAAGGCAGCTGGCCGAACTGAGGCTCACGCACCCTGAGGTCTCCTTGCGCGAGCTCGGCGAGCTGGCCTTGCCGCCCCTGTCAAAGTCGGCTGTGTACCACAGGGTCCGGCGGATCGAGGCCATCGCCCGCGACCTGCAGGAAAGCAACAACGACGACCTAGTCAAGGTCGAGGGCTACTGATTTTCAATAATAGGAATTCTCAGGCATTTGGATCGTCCAATGCTTTTTTAGTTTGATGGTGTGGAGAAGAACGTGAGTGTCCATATAAAAGGAAAGATGTATTAGAAAGGAGCTCTATATGGCCATAAAGGCAGGAGTAAGCGGGCTTGGACGTATTGGCAGGCTTACCTTACATGCTATGATGAACAATCCTGAATTCGAGGTAATAGCAATCAACGACTTGACTAAGATCGACGCTATCGCACATTTGCTGAAATACGACTCTGTGCACGGGCGGATGTACCAGACGGTCGAAAAGCGTGACGACGGGGTTGTCTTGGACGGCACCTTCGTCAAAGGACTTTACTCCCGTGACGTCTCCCAGCTCAATTGGGGCGAGCTTGGGGTCGACATCGTAGTCGAGGCAAGCGGGAAGTTAAACGATGGCACATCGGCTGGCGGGCATATCGTCTCAGGGGCTAAAAAGGTGATACTCACAGCTCCAGGAAAAGACATCGATGCTACTTTGATAATGGGCGTCAACGAGAAAACATATATTCCAGAGCTGCACCACATCGTCTCCAACTCGTCCTGTACGACGAACTGCCTAGCCCCATTGGCAAAGGTGCTGCAAGACGAGTTTGGCATTGTGCGTGGCTATATGAATACCATTCATGCCTACACCAGCGACCAAAACATCCTAGACGGGACCCACAACGACTTACGCCGGGCCCGCGCAGCTGCACTGTCACTGATTCCCACAACCACTGGTGCTGCTTCATCGCTATCATTAGTCTTGCCGGAACTTGAAGGCAAGCTCGACGGCTTTGCCACACGCGTCCCAACGCCAGACGCATCGATGATCGACCTGACTGTCGAACTGGGCAAGGACGTTTCGGTCGAAGAAGTCAACGCTGCGATACGTAGGGCTGCCGAAGGGGCGATGGCAGGCATTATCGAGTATTGCGAGGACCCGATAGTATCTGTGGATGTTATCGGCAACCTTCATTCGTGCGTCTTTGATGCCAACTTGACTATGGTCCTAGGCGATAGCAACTCGCTGGTGAAGTGCGTGGCTTGGTATGACAACGAGAAAGCATATGCTCATCGTGTAATGGATCTAGCAAGTTATATGATGACAGCTTAATAATATAAGCATTAAGGCCTGGTTTGGCGTTAGTGCTTAATCCAACTGAAGGAGGAAGGGTATGAAGCTAGTCAATGAGGCTAACTTACCAGGTAGCAGGGTTTTGCTCCGAGTCGACTTCAACGTCCCTGTCGAAGACGGGGTAGTTGTAGACGACACCAGGATCCGATCCGTACTACCGACCATTCGCTACCTGCTTGACAATCAAGCGCGTGTGATCATAGCGTCACACCAAGGTAGGCCCAAGGGGCAAGGGTATGAAAGGGAGTTCACACTGGCACCGATAGCCGAAGCCCTTTCAAGCCTTTTAAAGATTCCTGTAAAAGTAACGCATGACGTGCTAGGCATGCAGACGTCGGCTGACTGCGAGGAGCTTCAGCCGGGCGAGGTCTTAATGCTCGAGAACTTGCGCTTTGATGCCCGTGAGCAAGAAAACGACACCGAGTTTGCCTGGGCCTTAGCCTCTCTTGCCGACATCTATGTCAATGACGCCTTTGCCGCCTCGCACCGGGCGCATGCGTCAATTGTCGGGGTAACGCAGTTCCTGCCCAGTTTTGCCGGTTTTCTCCTATACCGTGAGATAGAGACCATCCACCGGATGACAACACGGCCTGACCGTCCTTTTGTGGCGATTCTCGGCGGGTCGAAGGTATCCGATAAGATCGAGGTCATAGACTCGCTGTTTGATGTTGTCGACGGGCTGATCATCGGTGGGGCTATGTGCTTTACGTTCCTGGCTGCCCTTGGCTATTCGGTCGGCGGCTCACTCGTCGAGCCCGATTGGATTGAATGGGCAGGCGAGGCGATTGCCAAAGCCGAGTCGAAGAACGTCCGGCTGATGCTGCCGACTGACGTGATCACCGCCAAGGAGATATCGGAGTTCTCGCTGACTACCACCTGTACCGTCGACAATATCCGCGACGACGAGATGGGCTTAGACATCGGCCCCCAGACGTCCGATGCTTACTGCGAGTATATCAACGAGGCCAGGACAGTGCTTTGGAACGGCCCGATGGGCGTCTACGAGCTGGCTCCCTTTGTTCAAGGGACCCGAAAAGTCGCCACGGCTGTCGCCATGAACCAGAAAGCGACGACTATCATCGGTGGCGGCGACACCATTGCTGCTGTCAGCAAGTTCGGGTACAACGACCTGGTGTCCTTCGTCTCTACTGGCGGTGGGGCCTTGTTAGAGCTGCTCGAAGGCAAGGACTTGCCCGGGATAGCTGTTTTGCAGTAAACAAGGCATGCACTTTTAGCACCAATACAATCACATCTTGCAGGTCAGGCAGGCAAGGTGTATAAGGCTTTAGGTTTTTTAAAACGTGGAGAGAGCATGGACGAGCGAATGCCGCTTATTGTGGCTAATTGGAAAATGAACAAGACTGTCAGCGAGTCAAAACAGCTGGCAAACGAAATAATCAACCAGATCAACCAGTCATACCTCTATGACATCGACGTCGTGCTTTGCCCGACCTTTGTCAGTCTGGCCAGCCTCAGCGACATCCTGCGCGAGAAGAGGTCGGCCCTGCTCCTCGGTGCCCAAGACGTCTACCCAGCCGATGACGGCGCGTTCACGGGAGCAGTCAACGCCCGCATGCTCGCTGACAACGAGGTCGATTTTTGCATCATCGGGCACTCCGAGCGCCGCCGTTATTTCAACGAGTCGGACGATGACGTGGCGACGAAGCTAGAGGCTTTGATAAACATGGGGATAAGCCCGGTCCTCTGCCTAGGCGAGAGCCTGGAGGTCCGGGAGAGTGGGCCCGACCTGGCCATTGAGTTTGTGCTAAGGCAGCTGAAGGACACTGTCAGCCAGGTCGCACTGTCTGGTTCGGACTGGGCGTTGGCCGGTTTGGTGATCGCCTATGAGCCGATCTGGTCGATCGGCACCGGCTTGACAGCCTCTGCTGAGACAGCCCAGGAAATGGCCCATGCTATTCGCGGGGAGCTAGCCTCATTGCTCGGGGAGCCGGCAGGCCAAACCAGCCGCATCCTTTACGGCGGCTCGGTCAATGCGAGCAATGCTGGCGAGTTTGCCCTGCTAGACGACATAGACGGTTGTCTGGTCGGTGGGGCCTCGCTCGACGCTGGCGAGTTCAGCGAGCTGGTTGCCACATATTACTTAAAGCACCTTCAATACATTCATCAATAGGATAAGACCATGCCAACCCTACCAAGCAAAACCCCTGCGCTGCTAGTGATCCTCGACGGGGTAGGAATAGCACCGCCTAGCCCCAGCAATGCCGTCACCCAAGCCGACGCCCCCTTCCTGCACGGGCTCTTCTCGGGCACTCAATGGCCTTACCGCGAGCTGGCGGCCAGCGGACGGGCGGTCGGCCTGCCTGTCGGGCAGATGGGAAACTCCGAAGTCGGCCATTTAAACATCGGGGCGGGCAGGGTAGTCAACCAAGACTTGACCCGTATCGACTTGGCAATCGAGTCGGGTGGCCTTGTCAGTAACCCTGACTTGCGTAAGGCTATGCTGGAAAACAAGGCCAACGACAAGCGCCTGCACTTCATCGGCCTGCTCTCCGATGGGGGAGTGCACAGCATGAACACCCACTTGGAGGCCTTGCTGACGATGGCTGCCGAGATTGGGAATACTAAAATCAGCCTTCATATAATGCTTGACGGCCGTGACGTTTTGCCTGATAGCGGTATTGACTATGTACGCGGCCTAGAGTCGTTTCTGATACGCCTTAAAACCGACTACCCCAAGACAGACGTGCAGATCGCATCGGTCGGCGGGCGGTTTTACGGTATGGACCGCGACAACCGCTGGGAGCGGATCGAACTGGCATACGATTCGATGGCCAGGCCCAGCGCCGGAAACGTGCGCATCGACAGTGAGGCTTTGGCCTCCGAGCTCGTCAGGCAATCCTATGAAGACGATGTTTTCGACGAGTTCATGGTGCCCGTTGCCCGTGACACGCACGGTATCGCTGACGGGGAGTCGGTAGTCTTCTTCAATTTTCGACCGGACCGGGCCCGCGAGCTGACCCAGGCCTTTATCGACCCCCGGTTCGAGCAATTCTCCAGGCCGATGCTCAAGGACATCCAATTCGTCTGTATGACCGAGTACGACACAGGCTTTGCCGCATATGGGGCCCATGTGGCATTTCCCAAAGAAACGATCGACAACGTCTTGGCCGACTACTTCTCCACATTGGGGCTTCGCCAGTTGCATATCGCTGAGACCGAGAAGTACGCCCATGTCACCTTTTTCTTCAACGGCGGCATCGAAGAGGCAAAGCCAGGCGAAGAGCGCATCTTGGTTCCCAGCCCGAAGGTGGCAACATATGACCAAAAGCCCGAAATGAGCGTCTATGAGGTCACCGAGGCGCTCGTCGAAGCCATCGAGTCCGAGGCTGCCGACGTCTACATCGTCAATTTTGCCAACGGGGACATGGTCGGGCACACCGGCATCCAAGCAGCAGCCGAGGCGGCGATCGTAGCCGTCGACCGGTGCTTGGAGCAGCTTATCGACGCTATCCTAGCCAAAGCCGGGGTGGCGATCGTCACAGCCGACCACGGGAACGCCGAAGAAATGCTTGACGAACAGGGGCATGTCTGGACGGCCCATTCGACCTCGCCCGTACCTTTTGTGGCAATTGGGGATAAGACCATCGGCATCGACCAGCGAGACGGCGCTTGTTTGGCAGATATCGCGCCGAGCCTGCTCGATTTGATGGGATTGCCGGTACCTGACGAGTTCACGGGAAGGTCACTGGTCCTTCGGTAGCCCAGGGACTTCGCTAAAGCAGCAGTGGGACGGTAAGCCGGATTCTGTCGTGGAGGGCCATTTATCTCGAAACGACGTCACCGCCGTCTTCTAGCGAGCTACCCGAGCGCTAACCGGGCAGGCTTAAAGCGCGCTCCTATTTGCCCTTGCTCCGGATGGGGTTTGCCAAGCCGCTGCATTACTGCAACGCTGGTGCGCTCTTACCACACCGTTTCAGCTTTTCTCCTGCAAGGCAAAGGGGCTTAGGGCCACTTCGTTGCAGGGGAGTCTTCTTTTCTGCGGCACTGTCCGTCAGGTCGCCCCGCCCAGCTGTTAGCTGGCATCCTGCCCTGTGGAGTCCGGACTTTCCTCACGCCATCGGTCATGCGTCATAAACACAAAAACCAACCGACGCGCAGCCCTCTGTCCCACTGCTAGCAGCAGTATACAGGATACAGGCCTGTTTATACGTAAAATAAATCCACAACAAGGTTCTGCAGCTTTTTTTGCCACAAACCGATCTGTGTGGACTTCGCACTGTTTGGCCATATTAATGCAGCAGGATGTAGGGACTCACCATTATCAGATATCGATACCAAACTGACTCGTTCATAATGCTATCGTGCAATGGAGTGAGACAATGCTTGGCGTTTGTCAGGCTATTGGAGCCAAGGAGTAAAAAACCAGCTCCAAAGCCTATTGACGCACTTAGGCATATGCAGGTTTTCGCGCAGGGCAGGGAGTAGCAGGACAGCTACCAAGAATACATTCGACTAAGGGCATGGCTGCCTTGTTCCGGCAGCGTCTCAATAGCTTGTTTGGCGAATTATCGGCTTCGTCGATTACTTTTTTCTTGCTCTTGGATTAAGGATAGGGTATTGTCTTAGGCTCAAGGGATAAACAGTTAAACCTATTGGAGGACTCATGCAGCCTGATCCAGAAGAAGTAGCCAGCCGGATAAAGTCCCTGCGGGAAGACTTGGATATCAGTCCTGAGGACATGGCTGCCCTGACCGGCCGCTCTGTCGCAGAGTATATCGCCCAAGAGTCTGGAGAGGCTGACCTAAGCTTTACGTTTCTCTACAAGGTCGCGTTAGCCCTCGGGGTCGATGTCATCGAGATCCTCACCGGCGAGGCACCGAAGCTTACCGGGTATGAGCTGACCCGCTCAGGCGACGGCCTTTCCATCCAGCGGCGGCTGGGTTTTGAGTACTTGCACCAAGCCCCCTTCTTCAAGGACAAGCTTTGTGAGCCTTTTATTGTCACTGCCCCCTATCTTGAGGAAGAGCAGGGCCAGGCAATCCACCTCTCGTACCACAAAGGCCAGGAAATCGACTACATCATATCGGGGCAGCTGCGCTTTGCCTACGAAGACCATATCGAGGACTTAGACGCCGGCGATACCCTGTTCTACGACTCCAGCCGTGGACATGGGATGATTGCGATCGGTGGAAAGCCATGCGTCTTCTTAGCGGTTGTCATAAAAGACCCAAACGAATCCCCTTCAGACAGCATCAACATTCTCTAGGCGCTTTGGGCTGTATGCCTCAAGCGCCGCGAGCTTCAAAAAAACGATGCGTCCGGGCCGGACAGGCCCACATTAATAAGGAGGATTTAAAATGCGCGACATATTCAAAAGATACACTGACGAGGCCTATGACGATGACGGGCTGCTCACCCAGTTCAGCCTGCATTGGCCAAAAAACTATAACTTCGCATACGACGTTGTCGACGATATCGCTATAGCCGAGCCAGACCGCCCCGCTATGGTTTGGTGCAATCCAGAGGGAGAAGAGCACATCTTCAGCTTTGGCGATCTCAAGCACTGGAGCGACAAGACGGCAAACTTCCTAGCCGATGCCGGCATCAAGAAGGGGGACCTAGTCTTGGTCATCCTGCGCCGTCATTACCAGTTCTGGTTCGTTGCTCTCGCCTTGAACAAGCTAGGTGCAGTCATTGTGCCTGCGACTTTCATGCTCAAAGAACACGACTTGGCCTACCGGGTCAACTCGGCAGAGATCACGACTGTGATATGCACCGACCTTGGCGACATAGCAGAAGTCATCGACAACAGCCTGGCAGACTGCCCCAGCCTTCAAACCAGGATCCTGGTCAATGGCGGCAGCGGCGGCTTAGGCGCACGTAGCGATGTCGCCGACGACTCGGCGCTCAGCGGCCCTGAAGGCCTGTGCCAGCTTGGTGCCGACCGGTCGGGCTGGATCGATTTCAACTCCGGCGTCCGAGCATCTAGCGCCGACTTTGCACCCGTCGACACGCAAGCTGCCGACCCGATGATCATGTACTTCTCCTCAGGCACGTCCGGCAACCCGAAAATGGTGCTCCACGACGCTAGTTACTCCCTGGCCCATCTAGGCACGGCGCGGCATTGGCAGCAAGTGAGAAGCGATGGCGGGCTGCATTTCACGATAGCCGACACCGGCTGGGGAAAAGCTGTCTGGGGCAAGCTGTACGGGCAGTTCCTGATGGAGGCCTGTGTGCTGACCTACGATTACGACCGCTTTGACGTGGACGAGATCTGCAGGCTCATAGAGCACTACCGCGTGACGACCTTCTGCGTGCCCCCGACGATGTATAGAATGATCATGGCAGAGGACGTGAGCGGCTACGACCTCAGCTCGATCGAGCACTCGGTTACCGCTGGCGAGGCACTCAACCCGGACTTGTTTGCCAGTTGGTACGAGCTGACAGGCCTATACATCTACGAGGGCTTCGGCCAGACCGAGACGCCGGTCACCGTATGCAACATCAAGGGCATGAGGCCTAAGCCAGGCTCCATGGGCAGGCCGCTGCCGCTTTATGACATCGCGATACTGGACGCCGACGGCAACGAGTGCAGCACCGGACAGACTGGCGAGATCTGCCTGCGCATCGATACGGGAGACCCTGCTTGCCCCTATCCGCCAGGCATCATGCTGGAGTACTTCCGTAATGTGGAGAAGACCACCGAGGCGATACATGACGGCTGGTACCATTCCGGGGACCTGGCTTGGCGCGACGAGGAGGGCTACTACTGGTACGTCGGGCGCAACGACGACGTGATCAAGTCAAGCGGCTATAGGATTGGCCCCTTCGAGGTGGAAAGCGTCCTAGTCGAGCACCCAGCAGTACGCGAGTGCGCAGTAACCGGGGTGCCTGACGAGGTCCGGGGCTTC
This sequence comes from Coriobacteriia bacterium, assembly GCA_009776725.1. Lineage (GTDB taxonomy): Bacteria > Actinomycetota > Coriobacteriia > Coriobacteriales > UBA8131 > WQXZ01. Next base: position 70,551 of record WRNE01000005.1, on the reverse strand, counting down.
GTGGTCAAGGCCAGTGTAGTCTTAAACGAGGGCTATGTCGCCTCTGACGAGCTGAGCGAAGAGTTGAAGGACTTTGTCAAAAAAGAGACAGCCCCCTACAAGTACCCTCGCATTATCAGTTACCTGGACGAGCTGCCAAAGACTGTCAACGGCAAGATCCGCCGTGCTGCCATCCGTGCGCAAGACTTGGAGGACGCCATGTCAAGCACACCGCGTGCCCCTGAAGAGTTCGGCGGCTAGGCACGTCGAACGAGCCCTTATGTTTGATAAAACAAGGAGGCATTGATGAGCACAAGCCTCAGCCATGACCTGGCCGGTTCCATCGAGAGTACCTTGCTAAGGTATGACGCAAGCGAGATTGATATCGACGAACTGTGCACAGGAGCCATTTGGTTCCGCTTTGCCGGTGTCTGCGTCTTTCCTGAATACGTCAGTTATGCTGCCGGGCTATTAGCCAATGTTGCATGCAAGGTCGTCACCGTGGTGAACTTTCCAACTGGCGACTTCGCCCTGAAAGACACCCTCCGACAGATGCGCACTGCCGTCTCGGACGGTGCAGACGAGATCGACTACGTCTTAAATATCCCTGCTGCCTTAAAGGGCGACTGGCAGGCAGTGGCCGAAGACGTCAAAGCGGTTGTCGACTTGGCTCATGCCAACGAAAAAGCCTTGAAAGTGATCCTGGAGACCTGCCTGTTGACACATGACCAAAAGGTTAAAGCCTGCCTGACCGCCCTAGACAGCGGGGCCGACTATGTCAAGACGTCCACGGGCTTCTCCACAGGAGGAGCAACTGTCGATGACGTCAGGCTGATGCGGGCTACCGTTGGCGACCAGATGGGCATCAAAGCTGCCGGAGGCATTCGGGACAGGGAGACAGCGTTTGCCTTGCTAGATGCCGGTGCCAACCGCTTAGGCACTTCCAGCGCATTAGCAATCATCGGAGCTATAAAGTAATACTTTTTTGTAGAGCTTAACCTTTTGTTGAACAGCAAATAGCGTATACTAGTCTTCAAATATCTCTCCAGTGTCCAAACCACGAAAGGAGTGCGTGCATGAATGCTGGGAACACCCCCCCGCCTCAGCAACCGAGCTATGAGGTCCCGCCCGAACAAGCAGGCTACCAGTCCCAACCGGGACAAAGCGGCTACCAAGTGCCCCAAGGACAGGGCGGATACCAAGCACCGCCAGGTCAGACCGGCTATCCTGGCCAACCATACGGCCAGATGCCGAATGCTTACCCGGTCCGCCAGGGTTGGGGCAGTGCGCATAAAGACAAATGGGCGGCAGCTGCCCTGGCTTTCTTTCTTGGCATGTTCGGGATCCATAAGTTCTATCTTGGGTATAAGAACGAGGCTATGATAATGTTGATTGTAGCAATCGCTGGCTCTTTGTTGGCTGGACTAGGCATGATGGTGATGGCTGTCATCAGTACCATCGAGGCCGTCCAGTATGTAATGCTGACCCAGGAGGATTTCGAGCGTATATACGTTTATGGCACTAAGGCTTGGTTATAGGAGGATCCCTTGTATCAGTTATCCACTCTAGATAACGGCATCAGGGTCTACTCCGAGCGCATGGATAACGTGCGCTCGGTTTCTATTGGTGTTTGGTTTCGCGTCGGTTCCCGTGACGAACTGCCAGGCCAATATGGACTCTCGCATTTTCTAGAGCATATGTTTTTTAAAGGAACAGCCAAACGGGACGCCTTGACCATCGCCCAGGACTTCGAGTCGCTGGGAGCCGAGCAGAATGCTTTTACGTCAAAGGAATACACTTGCTACTACTCCCGGGTAGTCGACGACAAGCTTGAGCCGGTGTTTGAGATCATCGCCGACATGCTTACTGGCTCCTTGTTCGCCCAATCCGAGATCGACTCGGAGCGGGAGGTAGTGATCGAGGAGATAGCACGTTCTGAGGACAATCCCCAAGACTACATTTTTGAGCTGTTCAGCGAGGCAGCCTTGCCTGGCCACAGCCTAGGCCGCCAAATCGCCGGATCCCGCGAAAGTGTCGGCAGCTTCGTCCATGACGACTGCCTGAACTACCTCCAGGCACATTATCATGCTGATAACTGCATCGTCGTAGCCTGCGGCAACGTCGACCACCAAGCCTTGCTTGACCTGACAGACCGTTATCTCGGGTCGCTCCCAGGCGGAGAGCGTGCTGCCCGTGACGACGCACCTGTCAAGCCAGAGTCCTTCAAGCTGATGCAGAAAGAGACCGAGCAGGCCAACTTGATCTATGGGACTCCGGGCATCCCCTTAGGCGACGAAGACCGGTTTGCCACAATGCTTCTCGACACAGCCCTGGGCGGCGGTATGTCGTCTCGGCTTTTCCAGGAAATTCGGGAGAAGCGCGGGCTGGCCTATGCAGTCTATTCCACGTCAATGTCTTATATCGGCGAGGGAAGCTTCGTGATCTATGTCGGTACACGCCCTGATAACTTAAGAGAGGTCATCGAGATCATCATCGATGAGATAAAAAAGATGCTTAGCTTGGGGATGGACACCCTTGAGCTCGAGCGCATGAAAGACTACTTGGTCGGGCATACTGTGCTGTCGCAAGAGTCCACAGCCGCGAGGATGATCAGGCTTGGCACCAATGCAGTCAACGACCTGCCGATATATAGCTTGGACGAGGTGATTGATTTTCTGAGGGCAGTCAGTCTGGACGACATTACACGCGTCTCACAAAGGCTGCTGACGCCTTCTCCGACTGTTGCGGTGATATCGCCTTTCGCCACAGACGAGCTCCAAGCAGAGCTGGCAGCTTTAATGGGATAAGTGCAAACGATCCCTTATATTCGACTGTTGGCTGCTTAGGATATAAAGAGTTGGGAATAGACAAGAAGGAGGATGAGCACGATGACGAAAGTGATTTTTAATGGATATCTCGGGAGAATGGGCCGGACTGTGGTACCAGTACTAGACTCCGCTGAGGGAATCGAGGTTGTGGCGGTGTGCGATATTGCTTCTAATGAAGACACGCATACTCTGCCCTCCGGTAAGGTCGTCCCAGCTTTCAACGACTTGAAGACGGCTTTGGACAATAGCGACCCTACGGTATACGTCGATTTTACAGCTCCCGCAGCCTTAGAAGGCTCGCTTAGGACAGTCCTGCCGTATGGAGTGAACTGTGTGATCGGGACGACGGGCACTTCTCCAGAGACATATGCCGAGCTGTATAAGCTGGCCCCTGCCGGCACGACCTTGTTCTGCGCCCCTAATTTTACTTTGGGTGCCGTCTTGATGATGTCTTTCGCCCGTCAGGCAGCTGCCTATTTTGCCGATGTGGAAGTGATCGAGTTTCACCATAACGGCAAAGCCGATGCCCCAAGCGGCACCGCGATCACCACAGCCCGGCAAATGGCTGCCATCCGCAAAGAAGCCGGAGTAAGCTCTGAGAGCCCAGGGGCCGAAAGCGAGCTGGAGTACAAAGGAGCCCGGGGCGGCAACGTCGACGGGGTGCCCGTACATGCTGTCCGGGCATCAGGCTTCGTGTCTTCCCAAGAAGTCGTCTTTGCCTCTCCTGGGGAGATACTGCGCATCGTTCACGACAACAACGACTTAAGCGCTTACCTGCCAGGTATCCTGCTGGCAGTAAGATCAGTGGAAGAGCGTTCTGGCTTGATCATCGGGCTAGAGGAGCTGTTGGACCTGTAAGCCTGCAATACAGGCAGTTAATAACATGCCCCTGACACAGGGAGTTTAAAAAAACCTGTTCAGGGCATCGAAAATATGGAGGAAACCATGACAAGAACACCACCTTTCGGTCGTTTTTTAACGGCAATGGCCACGCCTTTTGGCCCAGACCTTGAAGTAGACTTGGACCGTGCCCAGGAACTGGCTGTAGACTTAGTGAAACGCGGCAATGACGGCCTGATAATCTGCGGGACGACCGGCGAGTCCCCGACCTTGACCAGGACAGAGAAGCTAGACCTCTTCAAAGCGGTAATGGATGCCTTGGACGGCTCTGCCCCAGTCATCGCCAATGTCGGCAACAACGATACTGCCGACTCTGTCGATTTCGCCAAAGAGGCTGCTGCACTGGGCGTGGATGGCTTGATGGCCGTCGTCCCGTACTATAACAAACCGCCTCAAGAAGGCCTCTACCAGCATTTCAAGGCTATTGCCAATGCTGTAGACATTCCTATCATTATGTATAACATTCCCAGCCGCAGCGTGATCAATATGGATACCGCTACAACCTTGCGCCTGGCCAATGATGTGGAGAACATCTTGGCTGTCAAAGAGGCTTCTGGAAAACTCGACCAGATCGCCGATATGGCCGAGTTTGCACCTGAAGGATTCGTTGTCTACGCTGGAGACGACGAGATCACCTTGCCCTTGATGGCTTTAGGCGGATACGGCGTCATAGCCACTATTGGCAATCTGGCGCCAGAGCGCCTAAAGGAGATCATCGACTATATGGCAGCAGGTGAGGTAGGGCAGGCCCTAGCCGCCCATATGAGGCTGCAGCCCTTGATGAAAGAGCTCTTTGTGACAACCAACCCGATCATGTTAAAAGCAGCCTTGCGTCTAACCGGCTTTGACATCGGAGGCGTCAGGCTGCCGCTGGTCGAAGCGACCGAGGCACAAATTGCCGGCATCGAGAAGGTAATGAAGGAAGTCGGGGTCTTATAAGTCGCCAAACCTCGATTGATTAAAAGTGGGGGAGATCAAAAAAACGGGTTTCTCCCACTTTTAAGACGCATCTAGCAAACGTTAAAACGAAGGAGCCATACACATAGCAGCCAACACGAACAACAAAAGCCAGGCTAGTCGCAACAAGACGGCGCAGGTGGGGCCGAACAAGAATAGTAACAGTCCAAGAAGCCAAGACCGGCAAAATGCCGGTCGCCGGTCGAGCCCAAGGAAGGCCTTGAAGATCATCACCCTGGGAGGCTTGGACGGGATCGGCAAGAACATGGCAGTCTTTGAGTATGACAATGCCATGATCGTGGTCGATGCGGGCTTGATGTTCCCCGACGACGACCATCCAGGTGTGGATCTGATACTGCCTGACTACACTTATCTGTTAGAGCATGCCCAGCAATTGCGAGGCATCGTGATCAGCCATGGCCACGAGGACCATACTGGGGCCTTGCCCTATCTGTTAAAGGACCTCGACCTGCCCGAACTGCCTATCTACGGGTCAAAGCTGACGCTGGGGCTGATCGAAGGCAAGCTGGCAGAGCACCATATCAAGAACCCGCCTTTCGTCGAGGTGGTAGCCGGCCAATCCATCGGTATCGGCGACTTCGAGCTGGAGTTCTTCAACGTCAACCACTCCATCCCTGCTGCCTTGGGGGTCTTTATCCAGACTCCTGCCGGCAACGTCTTGCATACAGGCGACTTCAAGCTCGACCAGACCCCCATTGACGGTGTGACGACTGATTTTGCAGCCATTACCCGTTTTGCCGACGAGGGTGTGGACTTGCTGCTCTCCGACTCTACCAACGCGATCAACAAGCAGTTCACCGCCTCTGAGGCCGAAGTCGGGAAAGTGCTGTACTCGATCATCAAAAACGCACCGAAACGTGTGATAGTCGCTGCTTTTTCCAGCCATATCCACCGCATCCAACAGGTTTGTGACGCAGCCATAGCAGCTGGGCGGAAGATTGCCGTCACCGGCCGCTCGATGCTCACGAATACCGAGATCGCCCAGAAGCTTGGTTACCTCGACATTGCCCCAGGCAGCCTGATCGACGCCTATGACGCTAAAGACATCCCCGCTGCTGACATCGTGATCCTTTGCACTGGCAGCCAAGGAGAGCCGCTTTCGGCATTGGCACGGATGGCTGCCGGCGAGCACCGGACGGTGCCGATCGAGGACGGGGACACAGTTATCATCTCCGCCTCCCCAGTGCCCGGCAACGAAAAGGCCGTGACCCGGGTCGTCAACGCCCTCTCCAAAATCGGTGCCGAGGTCTACGACAAGGAGCGTGCCTTGGTCCATGTCTCGGGGCATGCCGGCCCAGAAGAGCTCAAGCTGATGATGGTACTGGCCAAGCCCAAGGGCTTCATGCCGATCCATGGCGAGACCAGGCACCTGCGGGCCCACGCCAAGCTGGCCGAAGACGTCGGCATACCGCGCAGCCAGATCTATGTCTTGGAGAACGGCGACTGCCTGAACCTGGCCCAGGGCAAGCTCAGCCGCGGCGAACCGGTCGACAGCGGCATCGTCTATGTCGACGGCCTCTCGGTCGGTGACATCTCGCAAGTCGTGCTCAAAGACCGCCAGACCCTGGCCTCCGACGGGATAGTCACCATAGTCTGCCAAATCCGCAGCCGGGACGGGCGCCCCGTCGGCAAGCCCGAGATCATCATGCGTGGAGTCTCCGGCAACGACGACAACGAGCTTTTGGAGGACTTGATCAATATTGTGGAGAAGACCGCAACCAGCCTGGCCAAAGAGCAGCGTTTGAACTCCAGCCAGCTGAAACGGGCGCTCCGGGAGCGGGTCTCGTCTGTGCTTTGGGAACGGAGCCGTCGCCGCCCGATGGTCATACCGCTGATCCTCGAGGTCTAGAACAAGCCCTGGCCCCACTTTAAGCCTTTACAAGCTAGGCTACCTCGATAAGCCTATAGTCGCGTGTGCCTAGGCCGATCTTCTCCCCATGGCTTAGGCCTTCGTCCATGGCACTGTGCGGGCTAAGTATTTTGGCATAGTCGACATGCCCTAAGTCCGCCCCGTGGCCCTCGCGGTGCCTTTGCATCGCCTCGTCCAGCAGGCTGCCGACGTTGGGAGGCATCGCATTGACGGCGTCGGCACAGGCTTGGTCAAGCGCCAGGGGGTCGAAACTGGCAAAGAACCCGATATCCGGGACGATCGGCATGTCGTTTGCGGCCCAACAGTCGCAAAACGGCGATATGTCGATAGCCAGCGAGATATGGAAGCTCGGACGCCCGTCCAGCACGGCTTTGGCGTATTCGGCGATCTTGGCGTTTAGAAGCCCGGTCGCCTCGTCCCACCCGGTGACGATAGCATCGTACTTGCAGGCTGTGATACAGTGTCCGCACTCGATACACTTCTCAGGATCGATCTGAGCGTGGCGATCAGGGTAGCTGATGGCCCCGCTGGCACAGGCCTTGGCGCACCTTTGGCAATTGTTGCAGGCATCCTCACGGATCTTTGGCCCTGTCGAGGCATGCATCTCCTGTTTGCCCGCCCGCGACCCGGAGCCCATCCCTGTGTTCTTCAGTGCCCCGCCAAAGCCAGTCTCGATATGCCCTTTGAAGTGGCTGAGCGACACGAAGACGTCGGCATCCATTATCGCCCGGCCGATCTTGGCCTCCTGCACATACTGCCCGCCCTGGATAGGCACTAGTTGCTCGTCGCTGCCGTTGATGCCGTCGCCGATGATTATCTGGCAATTTGTGGAAAAGGGAGAAAAACCATGCTCGTAGGCAAGTTCGATATGCTCCAGGGCGTCCTTGCGCCGGCCTGGGTAAAGGGTGCTGCAGTCGGTCAAGTAAGGCCTGCCGCCCAGGCTTTTTATCAAGTCGACTACGACCCGTGCGTATTGTGGCCTCAGGTAGGCTAAGTTGCCATCCTCCCCAAAGTGGGTCTTGATCGCCACGAACTGCCTCTCGAAGTCAATCGTCTCGATCCCAGCCCGGCGACAGAGCTTTTCCAGCTTGCTGGCCAGTGTCTGCCCCTCTGCCAGCCGCATCGGTGAAAAATATACTTCAGCTTGGTTTGCCATATTAAAAACCTTTCTATACCGTGTTTGTCAATCGTAGCATGTGCCTAGCAAAAGGTAGTAATATTATGAAAAAATACATCTGTTAGGATAGGTTTAAGTGAAAAATGGTCGATGAAAGGGGACGAAGCCATATGATGCCGACACGCGAACAGGCCTTGGAGCTTGTTTATTACTACAACAACGAGGAGTTCCATCGAAACCATGCCGAGATCGTAGGCGGGGTCTTAGAGTGGTTTGCCCGTTACCACGATTCGGGAAACGAGGACTATTGGTATACCGTCGGGCTGCTTCATGACATCGACTTCGAGCGGTTCCCTGAAGAGCATTGTGTAAAGGGAGAAGAGATCCTACGTTCGCACGATATCGACGAAGCCTTGATCCATTCGGCGATGAGCCATGGCTGGGCGATGACCAGCACCGGCCATCAGCCTGAGCACGTCATGGAGAAGATCCTATATGGGATCGACGAGCTGACTGGCTTGATCGGGGCGACTGCCGTCATGCGGCCTTCCGGCTCGGTCGACGACCTGGAGGTCAAGTCGTTGATGAAGAAGTACAAGCAGCCCAGCTTTGCTGCCGGAGTGTCCCGAGAGTGCATTCAGGCTGGTGCCGACATGCTCGGTTGGGGCCTAGACGAGCTGATGGAGAAGACCATACAAGCGATGCGCAGCTTAGACGTTGTGCCTTGATCCTCTTATAAGGATAAGGAGAGGTGCTTATTCACCATGGCTGATTCTAGGCTAAGAAGCCTATGGGGAGCCCGGTGCCTATACAAACACCAGGTTAATCGGTAGAATTATCCCGAGCAGCTGTTTGGCTGAAATACGAAGAAGACAAGCCAGGCCAGACAGTTTTGGAGGTAGGCTTCAGTGGCTGGAGCCTTTTAGAGCCAAAAGAAAGGATGAATATGAAAAGGTATTTATCAATTGTATTGACGGTCGTTTGTTTGTTTGGAATGAGTTTATTGGGCTGTGGTGACAACAGTAACAGCAATGGGAACAACAACGGGGATACCAGTAGTGACGAAGGCCTGAAGATAGTCATTGTCTCTAGCCCGTCTGGAGTGGACGACGCTTCGTTTAACCAGGACAACTACAATGGGATCTTGGCGTTCATTGAGAACCATCCTGACGCTACGGTCAACGATGTTCGTGAACGTGATAGCAATAATGCCATTGCTGCTGTCGAAGCCGTGGTTGCCGATTACGATGTCATTGTGACTCCCGGTTTTCAGTTTGCCGGGATATATGACATAGCGATTGCCAACCCTGACAAGTACTTTATCCTAATCGACAGTTTTCCAACCGATGCAGACATGAATGAGATGACTGCCGACAATATCTATGCCATGCAGTTCGCTGAAGAAGAAAGCGGCTTCTTCGCCGGCATTACTGCTGCCATGCAAACCGAGTCGGGGAAAGTAGCCAGTGTCCACGGTATAGCTTACCCCTCTAATGTCAATTACCAATTCGGCTTTGAAAGCGGCGTCAACTATGCTAACAAGCACTTAGGGACAGACGCTACGGTTGTCTCGCTGCCGAGCTATGCTGGTACCGATGTCACTGATGCCAATGTCGGAGGCAACTATATCGGTGACTTCTCTGATGAAGCCATGGGCAAAGTAGTAGGTGAAGCGCTCCTCGCGCAGGGGGTAGACATCATCTTTGTCGCTGCTGGAGCCTCAGGAAACGGTGTTTTTACAGCTGTGAAGGAAAACGGCAATGCCTATGTTATCGGTTGTGACGTCGACCAATTTGACGAAGGTGTTAACGGGGATAGCAATATCGTTCTAACATCTGCCTTGAAAGTCATGGCACCGAATGTCACGCTGCAACTGGAAAACATTGCCAACGGCACCTTCCAGGGAGGCAACTACACCCTTCGAGCTGATACTGACTCGACTGGATATGTCTATGCCAGCGGACGCCACCAGCTCACTGACGAGACTCTGAGTGCCTTAGACGATGCTTATGTAATGATCAAGAACGGCGACATTGTGCCGGCATCTAACTTTAACGGCTCGACTCCCGATGATTTTAAAGGCCTTTGATTTCGTATTGCGTGATAAGGTAAGCAAGTAAAAGCACTCCGGCCTGCCAGAACCGAACAAGGCAGGCCGGAGGCTTATGTTTGGTCTAGATGCCTTATAGGCAGGATTTCGGAGTTTTCTTGGCAACGCCAATCATTGAGCTAAAGAACATCACCAAGAGGTTTCCGGGCGTAGTGGCAAACAACAACATCAGCTTGGAGATCAACCAAGGCGAGATCTATGCCGTTCTCGGCGAGAACGGTGCCGGCAAGTCTACTTTGGCCAGTATGGTCTTTGGCATGTACAAGCCTGACGAAGGCGAGATCTATCTACGCGGCAAGCGGGTGGAGATCGCTAATCCAGCCCAGGCAGTCGAACTCGATGTCGGAATGGTACATCAACATTTCATGTTAGTAAGCGACTATAGTGTTGCTGAGAACATCATCCTTGGCGACGAGCCGGTAAAAAGCCTGTTTGGCCTGGTCAAGATGATTAACCAAAAAAGCGCCCAAGCCAAGATACAGTCCCTCATCGACCAATATGGCTTTGACCTTCAAGCCAGTGACATCATCGAAGACCTAGCAGTGGCTGCGCGCCAAAGAGTAGAGATATTAAAGATGCTCTACCGCGATGCCGAGATCTTGATCTTCGACGAGCCGACAGCGATGCTGACCCCCCAAGAGATCGAACGCCTGCTAGAGATCATCCGCCGGCTGCGTGACGACGGAAAGACTATCATCTTGATCAGCCACAAGCTTGACGAGATCAAGACAGTGGCTGACCGTTGTGCGATTTTAAACCATGGGAACCTTGTAGGCGTCTATGACGTGTCGACAACCTCGACCCAGGCCATGGCAAACCTGATGGTCGGGCGGGAGCTGTCGATGACTGTCCAGAAGTCAAACAACCCAGTCAGGCAGGACCTAACAGTCTTGGATGTCGACAGGCTAAGCGTCCATGACGAGCTGGGCATCAAGCGCGTGGACGATATCAGCTTTTCCATACATGCTGGCGAGGTCTTTGCTTTAGCCGGCGTCTCGGGTAACGGGCAGGTCGAGTTGGCAAACGCCCTAGCTGGCCTTGTCCCCCATGAGGGGTCGATTCGGTTGAAGGGCACTGACATCACCAAAGCCAGCGTCAGAAAACGGACCGAGCAAGGCATTGCCTATATTCCCGAAGACCGGCATGGGGTCGGCCTACAGCTTGATATGAATGTGATCGAGAACCTGATATTGAAGTCCTATTACCGGCCGCCTTTTGCCCGTGGGGCTTTTATCGAGGCCAGTGCTGGAGTCGACTATGCCAACGAGTTGATCGTTCGTTACGATATCCGCTGTGCCCAAGGGCCAAATACCCAGGTCCGTTCTATGAGCGGTGGCAACCAGCAAAAGCTGCTGATAGCCCGAGAGGTCGATTCTGATGCCGACTTGGTTATCTTCGTCCAGCCTACGCGTGGATTGGATATCGGCGCCACCATGGCAATCCGACAGCAGATCATCGACGAGCGTGACCAGGGCAGGGCGGTCTTGTTGATCTCTTTGGAGCTGGACGAGGTGATGGAGCTGGCAGACACCATAGCAGTTATCTATAACGGGTCATTGACCAAGGTGACGCCTGCCCAAGATGTCAGTCTAAACGAGCTAGGCGAGTATATGATGGGGGTGCGAAAATAGAAATGTCGCAAGGGGGGCAAAACCAGCCTGTTCATGATCATGGTGCCGACAGCCAACGTCAAGAGGCCCTGGTCTGGCGGATTTTGCGGTATGAGCGCAGCCAGGCCCTAATCATATCAATACTTGCTGTCTTACTCTCGTTTTTCGCCATCTCGCTGATCATCCTCTTGATCGGCAAGAACCCGGTAACCGTCTTCTCGTCGCTTTTCCGGGGTGCGGGATGGCTGCCTAAGCCTCGGTATGCTGGCGGAAAAAGCTGGTTGAGTGATTTTTTAGGCTTGTTGGACGCTGCCACGCCCATGCTCTTTGCAGCAATCGCCGTGTCGATAGCCTTCAAGGCCGGTTTGTTCAATATCGGTATTTCCGGGCAGATGCTCGCAGCCGGTTTCTTGGCTACAGTGATTGTCGGTTATAGCGAGCTTAATGCTTATATAGCAAAGCCTATAGTCTTGCTGATCGGCCTGGTCAGCGGAGGCGCATTGGCAATGGTTGTCGGATGGTTGAAAGCCCGTTTCAACATCCATGAGGTAGTCTCGACGATCATGTTGAACTACATCATCTCCTTTATCGTAAGCTTTTTTATAAAAAGCTACTATATAGACCCTGTCTCACGCCAGTCGAGGACAGTCAGCCTGGCATCCCGTCTGACCCTCATCAATGTGCCTGTGGGAAACGTGCAGACCCGTGTCCCCCTGTGCTTTTTGTTGGCGGTTTTGCTGGCTATACTTTACTCGGTGATACTGTTTCGCACTAAGCTCGGCTTTGAGATCAGGGCAGTCGGTCTAAACAGGCGGTCAGCCGAATACTCCGGTATTACGGCAAGCCGCATCATCATGGTCTCTATGGCTCTTTCGGGGGCGGCAGCCGGGCTGGCCGGAGTGACCTACTACCTAGGATACTTTAACAGCATCATGCCAGGCGACCTTTCCAGTGTAGGCTTTGACTCTATAGCTGTGGCATTGCTCGCCAACTCGAACCCCTTGGCCTGCCTGCTTTCCTCCATGCTGATCACTAGTTTTAACTATGGGAGCATCTACATGAGCTCGTCAGCGGGGATCAGCGAGTACATCACGTCCTTGCTGGTCGGGATAGTCTTGCTGTTCAGTGCGTGCGGTGCATGGTTCCGCATGCTCATCAACCGCGGGCGAAAAGTGAATATGGACGATGACTTAATTGTACCAGGGCAGCCTGGCGGTCTGGAACAAGCCGCTGACCTGGTCGACCACCACAGCGAGGACGGCTGATGTTAAACCAGATCATCATCGACGGGCTCTCCTTTGCCCTGCCGCTTCTAGTGATTGCCATCGGCGGCATCTTCTCTGAAAGGTCGGGGGTCACCAACCTGGCACTGGAAGGTCTGTTGGGCTTTGGCGCCTTTGCCGGCGGCTTATGTTTTACCGTTTTCACATTGTTCGTGCCCTTTAACTCGCCGGTCGCGTTTTATGCCAGTTTTGTCGCGGCAGCTGTCGGCGGGGCCTTGTTCTCGCTTATCCACGCCTTGCTCTGTGTCCGCTTTCAAGCCAACCAGGTAATCAGCGGAGTCGTGGTCAACATTGCTGCAGTGGCCTTGACTGGCTTTCTGACCGCTCAACTGAACCAGTCGCTGTTCAATGGGACATCGAACAAGTTCTTCTTGTCGACGGCTCCCCGCTACACAGTGTCAACGCTTAGCCAACTGCCTGTTTTGGGCGGCTTGGTCACCAATGTGTACCCCTTTGAGATAATCGCTGTGTTTGTCGCAGTCATATTCTGGTTCGTACTGTACCGCACGCCGTACGGCCTTCATCTACGGGCTTGTGGGGACAATCCCCAAGCAGTCGACGCTGCCGGGGTCTCTGTTGCCAAGGTCAGGACGATAGCTGTCTTGGTATCGGGGGGCCTAAGCGGTATTGGTGGCATGAGCTTTGCCTACTCGATCAGCACAAACGTCTCGCCAGCGATCTTCTTCGGAGCAGGCTTCCTAGCAATCGCCGCCATGATATTCGGCAATTGGAAGATTGTCCAGACCACGGTGGCCTGCCTGATATTCGGGTTTGCCCGGGCCTCTTCGTACCAGTTGGTGCTCTATCTGCATATGGATGCCTCGGTCTTCGACCTGGCGATGATCGTCCCCTATGCACTGGTGCTGATACTTTTGGTATTCTTTTCCAAGAATAACCGGGCTCCTAAAGCACTCGGACAGGCTTATGACAAGGGTCAGCGTTGATTTTGCTATAAAATGCACTAATCAAAGGCAATTTGCGCCAAACAGCTTGTTTTGACTGCCAAATAAAAAAAGGATGTAGAGCATGAGCGACCAAAAAGACCCTCTTCAGGCATTTGACCCATTAAGTGGAGAAGCCCCGATCTTCTCCCGATGGTTAGAATCAGGCTACTTTCACAGGGATGCAGCAGGCTTTGCCGACCCTGGGTTGGAAGCCTATACGATAGTCATCCCTCCACCGAACGTGACCGGCACCTTGCATATGGGCCACGCTTTGAACAACACCTTGCAAGACATCCTGATCCGCCGGGCGCGAATGCAAAAAAGGCCCACTCGGTGGATCGTCGGCACCGACCATGCCGGCATAGCCACGCAGAACCGAGTCGAGAGCAAGCTGGCAGCCGAGGGCTTGACGCGCTTCGATGTCGGCCGCGAGGCTTTTGTGGAGGCTTGCTGGGAATGGCGTGAGCTGTATGGCAGCACCATTATCGAGCAGCTTAAAGGCATGGGCTGCAGCTGCGACTTCGACGATGAGAAGTTCACTATGGACGAAGGCTATATCAAAGCCATCCGTAAGGTCTTTGTGGACTGGTACCATGCGGGGCTGGTCTATAAAGGGCTAAGGATCATCAACTGGTGCCCGCGATGCACGACCGCCCTTGCCGACGACGAGGTCGAGCATATCGATGTCGACACAAAGCTCTGGCACATCCGCTATCCCCTGGTCAGCCCGATAGGGGAGACGGACTACCTGGTCGTTGCCACCACCAGGCCAGAGACGATGCTTGGCGACACCGCTTTGGCAGTCAACCCCGCCGACGAGCGCTATGCCGGCCTGCTCGAGGCCGGGGCTAGGTTCCGCCTGCCCCTGCTGGACAGGGTCATCCCGCTGGTGGCTGACAACTTCGTCGAAATCGGCTTCGGTACGGGCGTGGTAAAGGTCACGCCGGCCCACGACCCGAACGACTTCGAGATCGGCGAGCGCCATGGGCTGGAGCAGATCAATATTTTCACCCCAGAGGCAAATATCAACGAAGCGGGCGGGCGGTACGAAGGATTGGACCGCAATGCCTGTCGTGAGGCAGTCTTAGCAGACTTGGAGGAGCTGGGCCTGATCGACGATGTCAAGGACTACAGCCATGCTGTGGGCACATGCTACCGCTGTGACACGGTCATTGAGCCTTGGGCGTCGGAGCAGTGGTTTGTGGCCATGTCCAGACTCGCCGAGCCGGCAATTGCCGCGGTGCGTGAAGGAAAGGTGGCCTTCAACCCCAAAAGATGGGACAGGGTCTATTTTCATTGGATGGAAAACATCAGGGACTGGTGCATTTCCCGGCAGTTGTGGTGGGGCCATCGGATCCCCGTCTTTTACTGCGACCAGTGTGGCTGGACGGATGCCTTGCTAGACGACCTTGAGCATTGTCCGGAATGCCAGGCCGCGATCCGGCAAGACGAGGATGTCTTGGATACCTGGTTCAGTTCGCAGCTATGGCCCTTTGCCACTTATGGGTGGCCTGACGATGCCAAGAGCCAAGCCGACCTAGCCCAGAACTACCCGACCCAGGTCTTATCCACAGCCAGGGACATCATCTTCTTATGGGTCGCCCGCATGATCATGAGCTCTATGTATTTCTTGGACGGCACGGTGCCTTTTACCGACGTGATCATCCACCCCACCGTCCTTGACAGGTTCGGTAATATCATGAGCAAGTCGCGGGGCAACGGCATAGACCCAATGGACCTGATCGCTGAGTTTGGCGCCGATGTGATGCGGTTCGGCTTGGCAGCCCAAGTCACCGGCACCCAAGACCTCAAGTTCGACAAGGACAAGCTGGCGGTCTATCGAAATTTTGCCACCAAAATCCAAAATGCCGCCCGCTTTATATTTATGAACCTCGATGGCTTCGAGCAGGCTGGGCAAGACCAGACCGGCCTTGTTTCACCGAAAGCCTTGACACTGGCCGACCGGTGGATCCTGTCGCGTTTGGCTGCGCTTACCGAATTGATGAACGACGAGGCCAACCGCTTTGAGTTCGGTGCCCAAGCCCGGGCCTTGTATAGCTTTTTCTGGAACGAGTTCTGCGACTGGTACATCGAGTTCTCCAAAAGCCAGCTGCACCTTGACCAAGAGACCCGCCAAGCCACGCAAAGGAACCTCGTCTATGTCATGGACACTGCCTTACGCCTGCTGCATCCCTTTATGCCTTTCTTGACCGAGGACATCTGGCTAAAGCTTCCCAACGGCGACCAGCATCCCTCGATCATGGTTGCCGATTGGCCCAAGACAGGGGACTATGCCGGGTATCGGGACTCCGAGGCAGAGCGTTCCATCGACCTTTTGGTCGCTGTGGTAGGAGCATTGCGCTCTACCAGGGCCCGCTATCGGATATCCCCCAAGACAGCGCTCGCAGTGCATGTCAAGGCCAGCGGCTCGAACCCCGGCCGTGACGTGGCTTTGCTGGAGATGCAACGCGACCAAATCAACGCGATGGGCAACTGCCAAGAGCTGATTATCACGTCCGATGTCACAAAGCCCTATCAGTCGGTAATGGTTATCAGCAACGACCTAGAGATCTATATAGTATTAGAGGGCCTGATCGACTTCGACCGAGAGCTTGAGCGCTTGACTAAGGACCTTGCGACGCGCCAGGCAGAAGCAGGCCGGCTCGAGCAAAAACTGGAAAACGAGGGCTTTATAAGACAGGCGGCAGAGGATGTGGTCTTAAAGACGCGCGAGGACCTAGAGCGCCTGTCGAGTGAGATTGAGGGACTGCAAGCTAAAATTGCCGAGTTGCTGTAAAATATCGGCACTAAATTAATCTCGAGGAAACGAGGTGAAATGACTCGCTATAACGAAGCCATGCACACTATTAAGTTGGCTATGGAGAATGGGATTGAAGCCTCTCTTGAAGGATTCACCGAACTGATGCATTTCTTAGGCGATCCTCAGGAAAACTATCCATGTGTCCAGATCGCTGGCACCAATGGAAAGACTTCGACATCACGGTATACTGCTGCTATCCTGCAAGCTTGCGGTATGAAGACGGGACTTTATACGTCTCCTGAGTTAATGTTTTATCCTGAGAGGATGGAAGTCGACGGCCAGGTGAGCTCGGATGATATGTTTTCCGAGATTATTCTAAGCACCTGGGACCTGATCCAAGAGGCGATTCAAGCAGGAGTCATTGATTTTTGTACGGAGTTCGAAGTCTTGACGGCATCAGGCTTTAGGCTTTTTGCCCAAGAGAAGGTAGACTGGGGAGTCTTAGAAGTAGGCCTTGGAGGCCTTTGGGACGCAACCAGCGTGGTTACTCCGAAGGTTGCCGTAGTCACAGGCATCGACTTAGAGCATACCCATATCCTTGGTGACACCGTCGAAGAGATTGCCGTGCAAAAGGCTGCTATTATCAAGTCCGGCAGCTTTGCCGTGCTTGGCCCTGGGACAGAGGAGACCCGGCAGGTCTTTTTGGACCGTTGTGCCGAGGTAGGCGCTGACTACCATATCATCGAGCCGCCCTATGCCGACCTTAAATACATTGGGGCAAATTACCAGATCATCAATATCAGCACGGCTTGGGTTGCAGCCGAGCATGCCCTGGGGCATGCGATCCCGATCGAGACTGTCCAACAGGCTCTGGACGGGATGATTGTCCCTGGTCGTTTTGAGACGTTGCGCAGCGACCCCTTGTTGATGATTGATGCAACACACAACCCTCAGGCTGCCCAATACCTAGAAAGCGCCTTGCTTGACCGCTTCACTTTGGAGGCTGACGACCAAGGCAACAAGCGAATCGTCGAGCTTGACACATTGGTGCTGTGCATCCTAAACGACAAAGACACGACTGGCATCATCAATACGCTGACTCCATACTTTAGAAACCTAGCTGTAACCCAGAGCACGTCCTCCAGGGCGATCCCCTACGATGAGTTGGCTGAGTTGGTGAGGAAGAACGACGGGAGGAGCCCGCGTATATACAAGGATATCGACGAGGCTTTAGAAGATATTGACAAACGCGGAGAGACTGCAATGGTCACTGGCTCGATTACTTTGGCCGGGGAGGCCAAAGCCAGCTTCTTGGGTAAGTGACTTTAGCCTCGCTTCGTATAGCTTTTAACTGCTATAGCTTTTTTATCATTTTATCGATCACTGCGGTTTAGACGGAGCTTTTAGAGTATATTTGTTAGAATGACCGATATGGCAGTATCGATGAGATGGTTATATTTCTTGATAAGAGGAGTCAATGGACCTGTCAGATGTGATTAATTCCATCATTACTCCTGAGATGCGCATGTTTCTCATGAGTATTGTTGTTGTGATTTTTGCTCTTTACCTCATATCCTTGATATGGGTAATCCGAGACGCATATCTTCGAGGAGCGAATCCTATCGTCTGGGGTCTGATAGGTCTTATCCCCTTTATGGGTGCCTTTACCTACTCAATGCTTCGTCCACCGATGTTACTCTCTGACAAAGACGAGCAAGATTTGGACTTTACATTAAAACAACGTCAGCTTATGCAGTATGGAGAGTGTGCACACTGCGGCTATCCGGTAGAACGTGAATACCTGATGTGCCCGCAGTGCGGTACCCAGCTGCGCAACGAGTGCAAGTCATGTGGCCATGCTTTAAACCCTGAATGGAAAGTATGCCCCTACTGCTGTACTCCGACTAGCTGACGGCTTGTTTGGTTTATCGAATAATCGAACTCACAATTAAAGGAAGTAACATGAGAATTACATTACCTGACGGCTCTTTTAAAGAGCTGGAATCAAGTACAACTGCTTTAGATTTGGCAACGACAATCAGCAAGGGGCTTGGACAAGGCGCCCTTGTGGCAAAGGTCAACGGCGCAGCCGTCGACCTTTCTAGACAGCTAAATGACGGCGACTCGGTAGAGATCGTCACCGATAAAAGCCCTGGTGCCCTCGAGTACCTGCGTCATTCTGCCTCGCATGTCATGGCAGCAGCCATTCGCGCCCTCTACCCCAACGCCCAGTTCGGGGTTGGGCCAGACATCGAGGACGGCTTTTATTACGACATCTTGCTCGACCGTCCTTTGTCCAGCGACGACTTTCAAGCGATCGAGTCGAAGATGGGCGAGATAATCGCAGCCGGCCTGCCTTTCCAAAGGTCTGAGGTAAGCGAGGATGAAGCCCGCGAGATCTTTGCCGACCAGCATTTGAAGCTAGAGCTTATCGATGACTTTACTGATGGAGAAACCATCTCGGTCTACAGGCTTGGCGACTTTGTCGACCTCTGCCGTGGCCCGCATGTGCCGAGCAGCACAAACATCAAGGCCTTCAAGCTGATGCGTATTGCTGGCGCATATTGGCGAGGCGACTCGGAGCGTGAAGTGATGCAGCGCCTGTATGGGACGGCCTGGTTCAGCGAGGCTGATCAGACAGAGTACCTGACACGCATCGAAGAAGCCGAGAAGCGCGACCATCGGCGGCTTGGCCGGGAGCTGGGCATCTATATCACTGACGAGCGCGCCGGCATTGGCTTGCCCTTGTACCAGCCAGCGGGAGCCAGGGTTATCCGCATTATGCAGGAATGGCTGCGACGGGACCTGTACAAGCGTGGCTACCAAGAAGTCATCACCCCCCATATCTACAATGCCGACCTCTGGAAGATCAGCGGCCATTACGACTTTTACCATGAGAACATGTATTTCTTCGAGATTGACGAGAGCGAGGAGAAGGACCTCTCCAAGCTATCCGAGTTCGCTATCAAACCCATGAACTGTCCCGGCCATGTCCTTCTCTATGACAACGAGCTGCGGTCCTATCGCGACTTGCCGCTTCGCTACTTTGAGTTCGGCACAGTCTATCGGCACGAAATGAGCGGTGCGGTACACGGGCTGCTGCGTGCCCGCGGGTTTACCCAAGACGATGCCCATATCTTCTGCACCCAAGACCAGGTGATCGACGAGGTCTTGAAAATGCTGGACATCGTGGACTTTATTATGGAGACCTTCGGCTTTACATATTATGCCGAGATCTCCACTCGGCCGGAAATGTCTATCGGTGACGACGACAAGTGGGAGTATGCCACCGAGTCATTGATGGAGGCCTGCCGCAGGCATGGGTTGGAATTTGACATCAACGAAGGGGACGGTGCCTTTTACGGGCCGAAGATCGATATCAAGGTCAGGGACGCTATCGGGCGTTACTGGCAGTGCTCGACCATCCAAGTCGATTTCAACTTCCCCGAACGCTTCAATTTGACCTATAGGACAGCCGACAACTCCGAAGCCCAGCCCTGGATGCTGCATCGGGCTATCTTTGGCTCGATCGAGCGTTTCTTGGGCATCCTCATCGAGCACTACTCAGGGGCCCTGCCGCTCTGGCTGGCACCTGTCCAAGTCGCCATTATCCCAGTGTCCGACAAGCACCTCGACTATGCGTCTGTCGTACGTAATACGCTAGAGGCAGTCGGAGGCCGTGTGGCTGTCTACGACCAAAACGAGCCGATGCGCGCCAAGATCGCCAAAGCCCAGATTGCCAAAGTGCCCTACATGCTGGTAGTAGGGGATAAAGAGTCTGCGGAGAAGACCGTTAGTGTGCGCGAAAGAAGCCAAGGAGACCTAGGGGCCCAAGACTTGGATGGCTTTGCCCAAGTCATCAAGGACTCCCAGATATAAGTGCAGTTGACGTGGTCTTATCCACATTATAGCTATAATGAAGGCTATCAGATGCCTGTCCAAGACAAATGTATGCTGTGCCCGCGCAATTGCCAAGCTCTACGCTACTTAGGGGAGACCGGTTATTGTGGTGCCTCGTCTAAGCTTCGGGTTGCGCGGGCTGCCCTTCATCATTGGGAGGAGCCGCCCGTTTCGGGAACCAAGGGGTCAGGCACTGTCTTCTTTTCGAACTGTCCGCTACGCTGTGCCTACTGCCAAAACCACCTGATCTCGCTGGGCTCTTTCGGGGTCGACATCAGTGTGCATAAACTAGGCGGGATTATGCACGGTCTTGCCATGCAAGGCGCCCACAACATCAACTTGGTCACTGCTACCCAATACACTGACGAGGTCGTAAGGGCTGTACGCATAGCCCGGGAGCTGGGCCTTAGTGTCCCGGTCATCTGGAACAGCTCGGCTTATGAGACCACCAGAACAATCAAGCTGCTTGAAGATACTGTAGACGCCTATATATTTGACTACCGATATGACAGCAGTGAGCTCGCTTATAAGTATTCAGCAGCCGCTGACTACCCGAGCGTGGCTATCGAGGCCATTGCGGCTGCCTATGACTTGGTTGGAGGCTACCGGCTGGACAGCCAAGGGCTGTTGGCCAGCGGCCTGATCGTCCGCTTTTTGCTGTTGCCCGATCAGCTAGACGAGGCAACCAGGTGCGTGGACAAGGTGTTCAGCCTTTTTGGCAACACTGTTTGCTACTCGCTGCTAGGCCAGTACACACCCATCGTCGGCATAGGCGATAGGTTCCCGGAGCTTGGGGCCAAGGTCGATCCCTGGCATTACGATCTATTGATCGACCACGTATTAGACCTCGGCATCACCCATAGCTATATGCAGGAAGAGGGGAGTGACGACAGCTCGTTCATCCCGGATTTCGACTTGACTGGAGTTGATGGTTGATTGGATCTCGACTTATTCGATTACGACCTGCCACCTGAGGCTATAGCCCAAGAGCCTGCCGAACGGCGGGACGACTCGCGCCTGATGCTAGTGGACAGGACGGATTTCAGCATTGGCCACTATTATTTCTCCGACCTGCCCGGCTTGTTGGACAGCGGTGACGTCTTGGTGTTCAACGACTCCCGGGTCATACCGGCCCGGTTGATTGGCACGAAGAGAGGCAGTGGGGCAAGCATTGAGATAATGCTTACTGGGCCGTTGGACGGCTATGAGGTTGATACCCGGGACTGGCTTGCCCTGGCGCGTCCGGCCCGACGCCTGAAAGCAGGCGACACGGTCGACTTTACTGACGATCTGTCGGCAGAGGTCATAATGAAAAACGCCGACGGGTCGGTACAGGTCAAGTTGCTTTCTAACCAGCCAGTATACGAGGCGATAGAAAAGAACGGCGTCCTGCCCTTACCGCCCTATATCAAACGCACTGCTCAAGACCAGGACTACCAACGTTATCAGACGGTCTATGCTAAAGCACCTGGCTCGGTAGCAGCCCCGACTGCTGGTCTACACTTTACTTCGGAATTAATCAAGGATTGCCAAGACAGAGGGGTCCAAATTACACAAATCACCCTCCATGTCGGCAGTGGGACATTCCAGACGGTCCAGAGCCAGGACATCGAGGCCCATCATATGCATTCTGAGTGGTATCATATAGATGCAGAGACTGCTAGCCTTATAAGCCAAGCCCACCAGGACAAGCGCCGGGTCATTTGCGTCGGCACTACATCGGTGCGTACGCTGGAAAGCTCGATTGCACCGGGAGCCACGTCTGTTTTGCCTGGTTGGCGAAGCACTGACATCTTTATCTACCCCGGTTACCAGTTTCAGATGACTGACGCCTTGATCACCAATTTCCACCTGCCAAAGTCAACGCTGTTGATGCTGGTGTCTGCTTTCTATCAGCGGGAGAAGGTCTTAGACGCATACGCTCAGGCGATCAAAGCCGGTTATCGCTTCTATAGCTACGGGGACGCTATGCTTATTGTCTAGACCTACACGGGCCCAGACTGCCAAATCTGAATTGTTATAATCTTAAAAACATTATCCTGATCTACTAGCATACACCAGGCCCGATGATAATGTCAGGTTTTCGTCAATTTCTGTTGCGAGAGCTTTGTGACTGATGTTATAGTGTTAGTAACCCATGTGAATGCGAGAGGATTCATCATTTAACTGGGCGTTTAACTCGAATAAAAGTCGCTTTATTGCACAGCTGTTTTATGCAAAGAGCTGTTGGGTTCTGATCCTGTCGGATCGTTAAAGAGAGGGAACCGGGCTTGTGAGCGAACAAGGTAAGCACCGCCTTATAAGAAGCTTGTCATGTGTTCTACAAATTATATTTATAAGCCTATGGCTCGTAGCTATTCTGACCGCTACGGCTGGCACAGCTTGTCTAGGGGAATTCAAAGATCCGATTGCTAGCCGTCCTTTCGAAATCGCATTATTAGGCATTTCGGTAATTTGTTCCATCAAACCATTGATCAACCAAATAGAGAAAAAACATGTATCCAGGCGTGCAGGTTTTTTGCGTGCCTTCGTATGACATGCAAAACGACCATAGGGTTTTTTGGATTGACAGTAAACTCACGGAAAATCGATAAGGGAGAAAAACAATGAGGAAAAAGGTGTTGGCAAGGAATCGATTCAAAGCAGTCAGTGTCTTACTGATTGTTGCTCTGATGGGCACAGCTGTTATGATGACAGCTTTGGCTGACCCGCTGCCGCCAGCCACGGGCAACCTGTATATCCACAAGTACATCGGCAGCCCAACAGGTGGGACGGCAAACGGGACTGAGCAGAATACCAGTACTTGGACAGACGTTATCCCAGCAAATGGCATACAGTTCGATCTCTATAAGGTAAACACGGGCAGCGGCATTCCTGCAGCAGGGGCAATCTATGCCTTGAACAACAATTCGCTCCAGGTGTTCAGTACAGGCGGTGCCTTGCTCGGGTCATACCCTGTGACATCGGTTGGCAGTGTCACTACGGCTGGGAACGGGCTGGCATCTTCGATGAACCTGGACCAAGGCCTTTATCTAGTCATCGAGAACATCGCTGCCTCTACAGACATCCGCAATGCCATCACCGGTGAGAGGATGTACATCAGCTCTGCCATAGCGCCTTTCTTGGTAGCTGTGCCGATGACTAATCCTACTGGAGACGGTTGGATCCAAGACGTTCATGTCTACCCAAAGAACGAGGAGCTCACCATTGTCAAACGGGTTGGGACGGACGAAGCCGTCGCAGTTGGGGACACAGTGAACTACACCATCTCTGTCTCAATCCCAGCCGATGTCAGCACCGGCCAGCGGTTTGAGGTATTTGACGAGTTCGACCCGGCTTTGGCTTTAGTCGAGTCATCAGTGCAAATAAACACGATACCCTCTCAAGGTGGCTTGGCTAGGGGAGCAGCAGGCGATTTCGAGGTGGACTACCAAGAGGCTACCTCAACGATGACGGTCTCTTTGACGAGCAAGGGACGGTCGCTGCTCAGTGGCTATACGACGATGGTTGTCAGCTTTGACATTACTGTGACAGCCGAAATACTGACCTATACCGATTACACTGCCAGCAATACTGCGACAGTCGAGTATGTCAATACAAACCAGATTTACTATGAGGCACACAATTTTGACGACCCAACCATTCACTCGGCGGCTATAAACATCACCAAGCTAAACGAAAGCGGGGCTGCATTGAACGGCTCCAGTTTCAAAATCGCTACCAGCGATGCAAATGCCCGTGCAAACCGTTTCTTGAGGATCGACAGCGACAGCGTGCTCTATGACTACGACCCGGACAACCCGACGGCCTCGACGTGGTACACGCTCGGCAGCTCTGCCGACTATACAGTCTCGCCAGCCAATACCGGAAAGTTCACAGGGTTGAAAGACAAGGTCAACGGGGTATACCAGACATACTATATAGTCGAAACGAAAGCACCGTCCGGCTACAACCTGCTGTCTGACCCGGTCGTTGTCACTTTCAACGGAAATGAGACCAACTATACCTACATGCTCTCAGTGACCAACCATCAGGGTTTTGTCTTGCCGGTGACTGGCGGTACCGGTGTCATCATCTGCACTGTCGTCGGCTTCGTCTTGCTAGGCATAGCGCTATCCATAGCCATACCTAGACGACGGAACCGTCAGCTGACAAAATAGCGTTTTAAAGTATTTCATATCCGATTACTATGAGCCTTGAACAAAGGCTCATAGTTTTTCATCTAAGCAGCGCTAGCAGTGAGTGCCAGTGTTCGGGTATTGATTAAGGCAGGTACCTTTCACAGTAAACAACGTAGCGCGCTGTGGTGGTCCCTGGCGGGTGACATGATATCAGCGTCAACATGTCACGGCCTTCTTGAATGCAGATCAAATCAACGTCATTTGGATGGATAATGTCAAAACCGACTACCCGGTAGACCAGCTGGTCATGGAAGTTCGTGATGATAACCTCGTCCCCAACACCCAGTTTGTTTATATGCCTAAACATATTCCTGGTTTCCCCCCGATGCGCTGCGATCACAGAATTAGTGTTAGTGCCGCCAATCGGGTAGCTGGTCTCAGTGAGGTGGGCGGCTCCCTTGTCTAGATTACTGGTATTCGCCCCTAGGTAGACAGGCAGGTCGATATTGATCAATGGAATCGAGACAAAGCCGATGCAACCGTCTGCTATCCCGTAAGACTCTAGATCGATACCGCTTCGTTCGTAGGAGAAAGCATCGACCAGCGTAGCTTGTCCGTCCTCATATAAACGCTCGTTTTCAGACTGCATATACAAGAACAAGTCGTCTAATAACGAAATGGCTTGTTGATCGGCCTGGTCGGAATAAAGCCTACTTGTAAAGTCCTGTTTTTGTTGTAGGACCTGGTTTTGATAAAGCCAATTGTCAATTGTTGGATAAGCGAGAAACGACACGCCGGCTAAAGCTAGTATAAAAGCGAGTACCAAACGCAGCCGTCGCCTGTTTTTCGATCTATTCATTCCTTAACAGCCTTTGTCTCTTTCTTACGCCTGATGATCAGCACCAGCTTAATGGTTTCAAGCAACAAGAAGGCAACTAGAATTGCCACTAGCGAAAAGGCACGG
The DNA here is from genome assembly GCA_009776725.1 of Coriobacteriia bacterium. Classification (GTDB taxonomy): domain Bacteria; phylum Actinomycetota; class Coriobacteriia; order Coriobacteriales; family UBA8131; genus WQXZ01. The sequence continues at coordinate 45,186 of WRNE01000005.1, read as the reverse complement.
TCATAGGGGTTCTTCCCACCACTCTCGCCAACGTTCCTTAATTCAGGGTCATATGCAATACGTACACCACGGACGAGCAGCCTATGGCTATTGATGCCATAAGGGGTACAGGTCAGTAAAGTACAGTAGTCACCATTGTTTAAACGGGTCAAGTCGTCAGTATTATGCGGCTCGACGATTTTAACCTGGTCTACTTGGTAAGCAAGGGTATGACCTAAGACATAGAGAAAAAAGACATCGCCTTCTTGTAGCTCGGTCAAGTCGGTAAAGAGGCGGGCACTGGCTAAGGCAGAATGGCCGGTCAGCACACAATGACGGTTCGAGCCGCCGATAGGCAGGGTCGAGCCTTCCAGGTGGCCAACGCCTCTGCGTAAAGTCGCCTCATTGGTACCGTGGTAGATTGGCAGATAGACGTTGATCTTAGGGATCTCGATGTAGCCCATGACCCCATCGACGTCCAAGACTTTCCGATAGTCGTCTGGCATGGCCATGCCTGAACCGTCGATGAAAGGGTCATGGACAGGCGAGCCGGTCAGGCTCTCGTTGTATTGCTCAGCCGCCTCCCATTCGCTTTCAAGGTTCTCATCGTCAGAGCTGGTAATACTATCATCGTATATGCGGATTGCCCTCGAGCTGTTTTTTTCGGCAAAGTAATTACTGATTGTCGGATATAGGATAATACCTACACCGGCAATAAGGACAAATATCGTGATCAGTGTCTTTTTCATTTGGCATCTGGTGGAGCATTATACTCTTATAAAAACCACAGGGAGAAAGGTATAGATCTCATCGTAACTTAACATAAGATATATTATCAGATTTTAATAACAGACAAAACAGGCTGCTCAGACGAAGTTGACCGAGTAGCTGTTTTCTCCCAAGACAATGACATCCCCGTCATAAAGCCGCATCGGCTCGCTGGAGTTGATGCGGATCCCGTTGACGAACGTGCCGTTTACCGAGTTGGCATCTGAGATCGACAGTTGGTCCTCATGCATGTTCACCCAGGCATGCAGCCTGCTGACCTTAGTCGAGTCCGACACTTGGATGTCACTGCTGGCAGATCGGCCCAAAGAGATCCTGTTGCCGCTCAACAGCCATTCCTTGCCGTCGCTTAGACGTGTCAAGGAGTACCTGCCTCTAACTGCCTGCCTGTTGCTTGGGCTTGTCATGGAGGCGTTCTGGTCGCTCGTCGAAGCTTTTGGCGCTAAAAGCATGGAACCAGCATTGAAAGACCGGTTAGCTGCTTGTTGGTCCCGGCTTTGGACTCCTGATGCCTCACTGACAAAATCCCTGCCATACGAGGGCGTTGGCCTGACAAACAGGTTGTTCAGCTGTCGGGCATGCTCACGGGAGCTGGTATCGCCTGTAGAGAAGAAGGAACGTGCTTCGACTATCGAGAAGACCTGCTGTGTTTTTAAGTACTCTAAGAACGCTTCGGCAAACCTGGCATCGTTCTCATCCACAAACTGAGCACTACTAGCTATAAACATTAATAGCTCAAGTATCGAGCGTTCGTTGGCATTGACCCCGCTTAAAGGCAGATAGGCAAGATGAATCCTTGAGCTTTCATCTACAAAAACATACTCTTTTGCTAGTAAGAGGTTTTTTTCGAGTAAGCCAGAGGCATTGACCGACTCCAGCACGGCGAGGAAGCTCAATACTAGATCGAAGAACTGTTGTAGCGATATCTTGCTTTCACAAAAGGTCTGGATGTTGATCAAGTCGGACACATTGTAATAGACATCAGGCCGCCGGTCGTCTCCCTTAAACGTGAACGGAAGCAGCCCTGCAACCCTGTTGCTTGAGATCCGCACGGCAGTCGCATAGTCAAAATCATCCTTTTTACTGAACACGACCTTTAAAAGGGTCTCTCCGCTCTTCCTCATTCTCATTTTTTTTGCGCGCACGTTTACAACCTCGGCTTTATATGGCCACGATACTAGATGACCACTAATTGTGATCCATTTACAAAGCTGTAATCGCTGATCAGACGATTGATATCCAATTCGTTACCTGTTGCTTTATCGTAGATTGACGTATACAGGCCAGGCTTGAACCAGCGCCCTTCACGGTCGGCAATGACTGTGTTGATGAGTTGCATAGCATCCCGCACAGTCAGCTCGTTAGGGACCCAAACCTCGAAATTAGCCTGAGTCGCTGGAAGGTATATCGCAAACAAGGTCTTGGAAGCCATTGTCTTCCCATCTAGTCGGTTTCATCTAAAAACAACAGTTTGAATTCTATCAATTGTGATGGCCTTTAGGCGTTGGCAGACTAAAGATCGCATCGCTAATGTTATGTGGAGAAAGACAGCCTGGAATGCTTCTAGGCATTGATGTCGATCGGCTTTGAAGCATAAATAGCATTGCAGCAACAAAGCCAGGCAAGCCGAGGTAAAATATCGTAAAATGAGACTGATGGGTTACCAATAGAGATAGACACGCCTAGGCCAATGTCCGTACCTGGAGACAGAGGAGGCTGATATATGAATCTGACTTTGATTCGGCCTGACAGGATCTTTGTCACTACCCTACCCGACGAGATCAACGGCAGGCACTGGGTCACCGATATCGACAGCAAGATGCAACAACGGAACCTCGTTTGCATCGAGGCTGTAGATGATCGATGGGAGTTGTCGTCAAGTGGAAAAACAGCTTTTATCGACGAGGGCGAGGATGTGAGGATCAGCCCCGAAGGAGGCCTCTACCACCTGCGGATCGACGAGGCCACTGATGCAACTTTGCTGATCGAGAACCCAGAGGCGATTGGCAAAGAGTATACAAAGATCGGTTTTGCCGATGACACGACGATCCGTATCGGCAGCGACGAGAACGTCGAGATGTTTTATATCAACCGCTTTATCGACCCTACCCATGCCATCCTCACCTATGAGAACGAGTGCTTCTATATCACCGACGTCAGTATTGAGGGGCGGGTCTACGTCAACGGGTACTCAATACCAAAAGGCGGGCTGTATCCTTTGGAGTTTGCCGACCGGGTCTTTATCATGGGTTTGAATATCATCATCGGCAAAAGGTTCATCGCCTACAACAACCCCTACCGGGCCGTCTATCTAAAGCCCAGCCATATTCATATACCTTATCTCCCACAGACCTACGACCCTGTCCAAGCCGAGGCCGACAACAGCCTAGAAAGCGAGACCGACTTCTTTTTTCGGTCGCCCCGCATCCGCCGGGACATCGTGCCCAAGAATATCAGCGTCGAGGACCCTCCCAATAAGGAAAAGCCTGAGGAGACTCCGACGATACTGCGCGTCGGCCCATCGATCGGCATGGCCTTAGGGTCGGCGATGATGGGAATCTATATGGTGTCTACTGCTATCAGCAGCGACAACCTGACACGGGCCATCCCGATGGGCTTCATGGTCATAGTCATGATCCTAGGGGCTGTACTATGGCCTAACCTGACCAGGCGCTACGAGCGGAAGAAGGCCGATGCCGCCGAATCGAACCGCCGTGCCACATATGCGGCCTACTTGGATAAGATCCGGACAGCTATCGCTGACGAGATAACGCACCAGAAGGAGGTCTTCGAGGAGAACCGCATCTCGCTGCTAGACTGCCTTCGGCGGGTAAACGACGAAGACAGGCGCCTCTATGAGCGAACAGCCATCCAGCCTGACTTCTTAGAGCTGCGTATCGGCCGAGGGGATGCCGAGCTGTTGACGACTTTTACCTTCCCGGCAGACAAACTGAGCCTTGAGGAAGACATCCTCAAGAACGAGCTGGCCGATGTCGAGGCACGACCGCGGATCGTCGAGGACGTCCCACTGGCGATCGCATTGCAAGACGACTATATCACTGGCGTCGTAGCGCAAGCAGAAGACTATTACCCGTTCATGCGGGGCCTGATAGCCCAACTGGCCACGCTCCATGCCCCAGACGAAGTCAAGATCGTGTTCTTTGGCGACTCCAACGACGAGGCCGAGTGGTCTTTTGTGAAGTCGCTTCCACATATCTTCGACCGGGGGTCGGCATTTCGTTTTCTAGCCACTGATACTTCAGAGGCTGCCGAGGTCTCGCTTCGACTGGAGCGTGAGCTCAACCTCCGTGCCAGCGAGTCAAAAGTCGAGCATGCCGGTGACTATGGGGCCTATTATGTCCTGTTCGTTGCGAACCAGGACCTGGCCTACACCACAGACATCATCAACTCCGTCAACGCCTTACGTGTGAATAAGGGGTTTTCCGTCATCACCTTCGCTGACGAACTAAGGGAGCTGCCCAAGGAGTGCAGTTGCATCATTGAGTTAAGTGGCACCGACGGGGTCTATTACGACCCCAAAGACAGCAGCGGAAAACAGACCTCGTTTAATTCTGACATTTCGCTTGACTTGGGAATAGCCAGGGCATTTGCGGAGAAAATCGCTGGTATCAAGCTTGACGAGTCAGCAAGTGAGAACAGCCTGCCCAGCTCGCTGGGGTTCTTGGAGATGTTCGAGGTCGGCAAGGTCGAGCACCTGAACATCAAGAACCGTTGGGCGGAAAGCAACCCCACACGCAGCCTTGGCGTACCGCTCGGAGTCGACTCGCAAGGGATGTTCTCCATCCTTGACGCCCACGAGGACGCACATGGCCCGCATGGGCTGTTTGCAGGCATGACCGGCTCTGGCAAGTCGGAGACCATCATCACCTATATCCTGTCCCTTGCCGTGAACTTCCGGCCAGACGAAGTCTCTTTTGTCCTTATCGACTACAAAGGCGGGGGGCTTGCTGGGGCCTTTGACAATTCGCGTGCCCGCCTCCCCCACCTCTCCGGCACGATCACCAACCTGGACGGGGCTGCCATCTCTAGGTCGCTGATATCGATCCAGTCCGAGCTGAAGCGGCGCCAAGCCCTGTTCAACGAGGCCCGGGACATTACCTCGGCCGGGACGATGGATATCTACAAGTACCAAGAGCTGTATCGGCAGGGCACGGTAAGCGAGCCCTGCACGCATTTGTTCATCATTGCCGACGAGTTCGCAGAGCTCAAGTCACAGCAGCCAGAGTTCATGGACCAGCTCATCTCGGCAGCCCGGATCGGGCGGTCGCTGGGGGTCCATCTGCTGCTTGCTACCCAAAAGCCCTCAGGAGTGGTAAACGACCAGATATGGTCGAACGCCCGCTTTAAGATCTGCTTGAAGGTAGCTGATGCTGCCGACTCCCGTGAGATGCTCAGGCGTCCCGATGCAGCCGAGCTTACTTCGGCAGGCCAGTATTACCTGCAGGTGGGGTATAACGAGTATTTCGCCTTAGGGCAGACAGCCTACAGCGGGGCAACCTACCGGCCTACAGACTATTTCGAGAAAAAGACCGACGACTCTGTTGTCTTGATATCGACTACGGGACGCCCAGTCGTAAGTGTTTCTCCGCCTAAGTCACAAACGTTGGACACAAAGACCCCCGAAGCCGTGGCGATACTCGACCACCTGGTCGAAGTAGCTGCCGCCGAGGGGCTGAGTGCTCCTCGGTTGTGGCTTGACCCGGTACCGGAGGACCTGACTATCGAGCACCTGGGAACCCGCTATCCCGAGCAGTTCGAAGACCAAGACCCCTACGTCCTATCGGCAGTGATCGGCGAGTACGACGACCCCTTCACCCAGTCCCAGCATTTGCTGAGGATGCCCCTGTCCGAAGAAGGGAACGCGCTTGTTTTTGGGGCTGCCGGATCGGGAAAGTCGACGCTCTTGTCATCGATGGTGTATTCGTTGATCCAGTCGTACCCGGTCTATGCCTTAAATGTCTACATCCTCGACTTCGGGGCCGAGACGCTGGGGGCGTTTCGCAGTGCTCCTCATGTCGGCGACGTTGTCTTTTCGGGCGATGAGGAGAAAGTGGTCAACCTGATCCGTATGTTGGGCGCAGAGATCGAACAGCGCCGTAAAGAGCTTTCGTCATTTGGCGGCTCCTTGGAGCTGTATAACAAGTCTGTGGAGAAGACCGTAGACCGCCTGCCTTTCATCTTGGTGGTGATCAATAATTTCGATATTTTCCCGGAGTTGTATGAGCAATACTTCGATGACTTGAACAAACTGACCCGGGACGGCACACGCTACGGCATCTATTTCGTCTTGTCATGCACACGTTCGGGGGCGGTCAGCTACCGGATGCAGCCGAATTTCAAACTAAAGTTTGCTTTGAAACTGAACTCGAACGACGAGTACATAAGTATTTTTGGCTCGGTACGCGACATCGTCATACCAGATGCCTATGCCCGGGGCTTGATAAAACAAGACAGGGTCTTCGAGTTCCAGACAGCCCTGATGAGCGCCGACCCCAGTATCAGCGAGTACGAGGCCATTGTAGAGGCGGTCTCCAAGCTAAAGCCAAGCGACGAACAGATATATGCCAAAGCCATACCCTCCCTGCCAGAGACTGTAAGCGTGGACCTGCTGACTTCATACGGGGTGAGCCGAGAGGCCCTGCCGCTGGGCATCTCCAAGAACACCTTTGAGATCCAAGTACAGAATTTCAAAAGGTCGCCGGTGCTCTTTGTCACTGGTGACGACGAGGACGAGCAGGCTGCCTACCTGGAGCCCTTAGTCGAGATCATCACCACCATCGACAAGGCGCGGGTCTTTATACTCGACTCGGACTCCTTGCTAGGCAGTGCCAAGCTTGCTAAGGACGATAAGACCACGGTTTTGCAGGACAGCCGGCAAATCAACGACTTTTTCAACTCGTACTTCGCAGAGGGTAACGAAAGAAGCACCGACGACTATCTTTTAATAGTCTCTTTGAAGAGTTTTTTGGATTCTCTGGACTCGACAGCCCGGGCAGTGTTCGACGAGTTCATGAAAAACTGTGGGTACAAGAACCTTGGAGGCTTGATCGTCACTGGCGACCCGTCGCGGTTCAGTACGTTTAGCTACGAGACCTGGTTCCGCGAGCTGTGCTCCTATAGTAACGGCATCTGGACGAGTAGCGGCATCAACAACCAGAGCTTCTTGAAGATCAACCGCCAGCTGCCGGAGTTCAGGGACCCTCCGACCGAGTCCTTTGCCTGGTTTATCGACCGTGGGAACCCAGTGCTGATCAAGCATACGCTGCCCTAGCCTAGCCCAAGAAGCTCTTTTAACCGGGGTTTAAGAACTCGGTCAAGGGCTCGTCTGTATTGCCGGGGCTTAAGAGCTCGGTCATCGGCTCCTGGCTGATGGGCGGTGCCAAGAGCTCGGTCAAAGGCTCGACTGGGCCTGTTTGGCCAAGCATCTCGGTAAGCGGCTCGTTTACTGCCTCGTGTTGCAAGAAGGTTGTCACTGGCTCTGACTGGTATCCGGCATTGGCTGATTGGATTGAGCCATGCTGGTAGATTCCAAGCCGCGCTAGGTCAAAGGAGCCAGAGTCGGCAAGGTTTTGGTTGCCCATGATGCTTTCCAGCGAGCGGCCCCTGCTTTGGCGGACCAAGCCTTGCTCGCGTAGCCGTGCTATCTCGTCGGTAGCGCTTTTTCCGCTGAGTTCGGCATAGACGTCTTTGATCCTAAAACGGAAGAAGATGACGGCAGCCAGCAAGGCGGAGAGCATGGAGACGGATAGCATAATTTGGGATATTAAGCGTAGAGTCTGCAAAAGCCCGCCTTCGTGCTTAAAACGTCCCTTTAATGCCTGCACCGGGCCCAAGGCATAAAACCATCCCATATTGACGGTAAGACGACAGGCTGTAGAACTCTTGGAGGTATGTCAGTAACTGCTTGCTTGATTGTTTCAATTCGAGATACTCGTTGGTAGGCGGGTTGGTACTGTCTAAAAGCACAGCGGTACGGCTTATCAGCTCTACCTGTTGGCGAGTGCTGATACCGGCTATTTGAAAGTTATGATGGCATTGGTAATGGATGTTTAGGACTATGCCAGACACCCACAGCCTAGTAATGTCGTCTTCGTTGGCAACTAGCTTGGTAACCTCCTGCATGTCGAAGAAGATATCACGGTAGTCGGCATTGGTCAGCAAGGTCCGGTCTTCTTGGTCATGGACCCGGAGGAAGTCGTCACAGACCCGAAACAAGAGGCGTGACCTCTCTTGGCCGCTAAAGGCGCTGATGTTCATCGAGTACAAGAACCAGTCCCTAGCATAGGAACAACGTAGAAGCATTGATGTGCTCTCGGTATTGTCATATGTATAGTAGTATAGATAGAGGATGCCTACGCGGTAGTTCAACTGAGCTGACTCCATCGAGCCGTCACGGATGTCATTGGAGTGCAACGACATCAGTGCTTGGAAGCTTTGTTCCTCACGTATCGTGAACTCGCCATCGACCTTGTACAGGTCCACTAGCTCTATATAGGCTGGGAAGTAGTCAGGCACTAGCTCGATTGCCTCAATGTACTCGTGTTCTGCGACCAAGGGGTCGGAGGCGATCCTGGCCCGCTCCATATGGTATTCGACGGTCCGTTTGACCATGACATTGTTGGCAATTGAAAAACCCAGGCTGCTTACCAGCATCACTACAGACAGGCAGGCGGAGAATATAAAAGAGGCCATTTTCCGTTTCTGTCTTACAAAATAGGCATCGTCGTTGTGCTCGAAGTTCTGCAGGGCATAAAAAAGCTCCGCACTGTTCTGGTAGCGCATGTCGGGGTTCGGCTGGATACACTTGGCAATTACCTTCTCCAGGCCGGGCGAGAGGTTGGGCTTGACCTGCCTGATAGGTATCATCTCGTATGGTGGGTCAGCAGGGCTCAGACCGGTCAGCAAGTGGTAGAGGGTGGCACCTAGGCTGTAGATGTCCGTCCGCACGTCAGTCTGCCCTGCCCCACCGAACTGCTCGGGGGCAGCATAGCCCCTTGTGCCAAGGATAGTGGTGTCCCCGGCTACATAGCCGAATGGCACGTCCCGGTACTCTCGGGCAGTGCCGAAATCGACGATCCGGATATTCCCGTCCGGTCGCAGGATGATATTTGCCGGTTTCATGTCGCGGTAGATGATCGGTGGCGATTGGGTGTGCAGGTAGTGCAGGGCCTCGCAGAGCTGCAGGCCCCATTCCACTACATCGTTTTGCGATTGGGCCCCGACGTCTTCTAGGATTTTCGACAGCGACTGGCCTTCGATATAGTCCATCACCACCAGAATCATCCCTTGGTAGTTGAGGATATCGACGATACGGGGCAGCATCGGGTGGTCGACCCGTTTCATAAGGTTGGCCTCGGTCACAAAGCTCTGGGCGATCATCTCGTCGTGCACACGGTCGCCAGTCTGCTTGATCTCTTTGACGGCCCATTGTTTGTTCAGGCGGATATCACGGGCCAGGTAGACATATGACATCCCCCCTTCGCCCACAAGGGTCAGGATCTCATACTTGTCTTCAATTACTGTTCCATATCTAAGCATTGACTACCTTGTTTAACGGCGCCTCCGCCGGTTGGTTCCGGAGGTATTGCCGTTGTTTCGGGTATTGGCCTGGTCGTCACGGTATTCCCGGTTTTCCCTGCTGGCCTCGACTTTGGGCTTGTCTAGCCGGTCTAGTGAGATTTTCTCGTTCTCGTCGATCTCGATGATCTTTACCCTGATCTCGTCCCCTATCGATAAGACGTCCTCGACCTTGCCGATCCGCCCGTCTGCTACCCGGCTGATATGCAAAAGCCCGTCTTTCCCTGGCAACAGCTCGATGAAGGCCCCGAAGCTTTGGATGGAGACGACCTTGCCGGTATAGATCTCGCCAACCTCTGGTACTTTGACGATCAGCTCGATCCGCCGCTTGGCCTCCTCCCCACGTGTGTCTTTGGACGCAATGTAGACTATCCCCTCTTCCGTGATCTCGATCGTGGCTCCGGTCTCTTCTTGGAGGCCGCGGATGACCTTGCCGCCGCTGCCGATGACGTCCCTGATCTTATCCACAGGAATCTGCATCGAGAGTATGCGGGGGGCATGGTCGGAGAGCTCGGACCGCGGACGGGTGATCGCCTCGCTCATTTTGGTCAGGATGAAGTCACGGCCATGCTTGGCCTGGCTCAGCGCTGCAGCCAGGATCTCGACTGTCAGGCCTTTGGCCTTGTTGTCCATCTGCATCGAGGTGATGCCGATCTCAGTGCCGCAGATCTTGAAGTCCATGTCGCCTAGGAAGTCTTCCAAACCTTGGATGTCTGAGAGCACGGCGAATTCGTCACCCTCCTTGATCAGGCCCATGGCAATCCCAGATACCGGCCTTTTGATGTTCACTCCGGCATCCATCAATGCCAGCGAAGACGCACAGGCAGAAGCCATAGAGCTCGAGCCGTTGCTTTCTAGGACCTCAGAAACGATACGTATCGAGTAAGGGAAGTCGATCTCGTTCGGCAAAACCGGCTCTAGGGCCCTTTCGGCCAAGCGGCCGTGCCCTATCTCGCGTCGGCGCGGGGCACCCATGTAGCCTGTCTCGCCTGTCGAGTACGGGGGGAAGTTGTAGTGGTGCATGTACCTTTTGCCAGGCGCAGGGTCGATTGTGTCAAGACGTTGCCACTCGTTTAACATCCCGAGCGTCAGCACTGCCAAGACCTGGGTCTGCCCCCGGGTAAAGAGCCCGCTCCCATGGGTGCGCGGCAAGACGCCAGCCGAGGCCGATACCGGCCGAATCTCGTCGAGCTTGCGGCCATCGATCCTCTCTCCTGTCTGAAGGATCATCGTCCGCATTGCCCGTTTCTCTAAAAGCTGCAGCTCGTCTGCTATCTCGGCCTTCCACGCCGATTGCTCCTCTTCGCTGAAGGTGGCTGTGATCTCTGCCTTTAGCTCGGCAACTTTGTTTTCCCGGTTCAGCTTGTCTGCCCCATGTATGGCAAGTGACATAGCGTCGTAATGAGCGTCGATCCGCTCAGCCAAGCCCGGTATGGCCTGGTCAAGCGGGTACTCCTTGAGCATCGGGGCGACACGGTCGATGAACCGCTGCTGGGCTTCACAAAACTCGCCTATCACCTTTTGTCCGAAATTCATCGCAGCCAGGATCGTCTCTTCGTTTAACTCGTCTGCCCCTCCCTCGACCATACAGATGTATTCGGGGGTACCGGCCAAGACCAGCTCTAGGTCGGAGTTGGCCTCCTCCTCAAAGGTGGGGTTGACCAAGAACTCCCCTGTTTGACGGTCGCGCCCGATCCGGACGCCGGCCAAGGGGCCCTCGATCGGCACCCCTCCGACCATTAAGGCAGCCGAAGCGCCCATAATACCGATCACATCGGGTTGGTTGATCTGGTCGCAGACCAGGGTGGTGGCAACGATATGGACCTCGTTTTTAAACCCTTCGGGAAAGCTCGTCCGAATCGGCCGGTCGATCATCCTTGCTGTCAAAGTGCCTTTGTCGGACGGACGTGCCTCTCTTTTCTGGTATCCGCCCGGTATTCTCCCCACAGCATACATCTTCTCGATAAAGTCCACCGTCAGTGGAAAGAAATCCGTCTCCTTCTTGTCGGTGGCGACGACTGCGGTAAGCAAGAGTACTGTCTCCCCTTGGCTGACGACGACTGAACCGGTAGCCTGTTTTGCTAGCTCGCCAGTCGTCAAACTGTATGTCTTGCCATACAGTTCGAAAGTCTCGGTAATTTTAGTCATTTTTCTACTCCATTCCTCTGGACCCTCGTGGTCCAATCAGGCTCATCTTTTTAACAACATGCGTTTTTTTATACTTGAGCCAAATACTATTCAGGGAGCCTCTGAGGCTCCCTGAAGTGCATCAAACGTTGTCGCGAATACCAAGCCGGGCGATCAAGTCACGGTATTCCGTAATATCACGCTGCTTTATGTAGGTCAAAAGCCGACGACGCTTTCCGACCAGCATCAGCAGGCCGCGCCGCGTATGATGGTCTTTCCGGTGAATCTTCAAATGCTCCGTCAAATCACGTATCCGTTGTGACAGCAGTGCGACCTGCACGCTTGCCGAGCCCGAGTCTTTGGCGTCCTTGCCGTACTCGGCAATGATCCCTGCAGTCACCTCTTTGCTTAGTGGCATAATCCCACCTTTCTTACCTTCCCTCCAAGCCGGGTACTGCGTCGGTGGCCACGACAGACTAAGCGAGGAGAATTTATCAAACCAAACGATTCTACCGCAAGCTTAACAAAAAGTCGACTGAACGATTCCGAGCTGTGATATGTGCTCGCATCCAATTTCGGGCAAAAGCCAATAAAAGCAAGGCTGTCGGACGGTTTGCCTCAGTAGCGTGACTTGCCAAGTCCACAAAGCGGCTTTTGATCAAAAGGGCCAACCAGTCGAACAGGGCTGGGTCCATGTCGTCTGTTACGGCGAAGCCGGGCTCGTTGTTTCCGATATCTGGGGAGAAGACCGCGTCTGGGGCACTGCCGCCGTCCCCTGTGCCATCGTCACTAATCATACTATTATGATAGCAATCATAGCAGACCAGCCCTCCCTGCGCAAAGGAGAAGCGGAAACGCCGGGCCCGGGAGCTTTCGTCTTCGGCTGCCGGGCTTTTCGGCCCTTGGCCTGGGGCTTCTTGGCTACGCTCCCGGCCGCAGATGACACAGCTGTCCAGGCTGGGCTGGAAACCGATCTGGCTGACGATTTTGAGTATTGCCGCAGCTGTAACCATCTCCAAGCCGTCGATGGGCGTGTTTTCAATGGCATCTAAGCTAGCGTCCAACAATAAGAAGAGCCGGGGCTCGAAGTCAGCGTCACGAGTGATGACCTCCACCAGCTCGGCCAGCGCTGCAGCCGCCGAGCTATGCTCGATATCGACCCGACAGCCACTATGGGACTTGACCAGCTCGACCTCGCTTAGGGTCGTCAAGCTGCTTCTTCCCTGGTAGACCAAGACCTGGCTGACAGAGAACAGCTCAAGGTGGGAGCCCCTGCGGGAGCCTGGCTTCCGGCCCCCCTTGACGACCGTCTTGATCTGGTGGCCGCTTTCCGTAAAGCCGGTGATGATCAGGTCCATCTCCGCCAACTTGGTCTTTTTTAGGACGATGATCCTTTCCGAGACGTTAGGCATAAGCACAACGACCTTGTATCCAGCGCAAGCTAGCCATAGCCAAAGCGTTTTATCTGGTTGGCATCGCGTCGCCAGCCTTTACGGGTCTTCACACGCAGGTCAAGGTATACCCGGGTATTAAGGAGCTGCTCGAGGTCTGTACGGGCCAGACTGCCGATCTTTTTTATCTGCTGGCCGCCTTTGCCGATCAAGATGCCTTTCTGTGACTCCCTCTCGACGTAGACGATGGCCTCGATGCGGGTAAGGTCGTTCTTCTCCTCATACTGGAGTTCCTCTACCTGCACCCCGACAGCATGTGGGACCTCGTCCTTGGTGAGATAGAGCACCTTTTCACGGATGAACTCGGCCACCAAGACGCTGAGGTCTTGGTCGGTCCGGGTTCCCTCGGGAAACCACCTTGGCCCTTCCGGCAGCAGGCCGACCACGAATTGGACGAACTCTTCTACGCCTTGGCCGGTCAGGGAGCTCAGGCTCATAACAGCATCGAAGTCAAAATGCCCACTTGCCCGCTCGATTTGCTGCTTTACGGCTTGGTCGTCGACCAGGTCGGTTTTTGTGACAATGAGCAGCTTAGGGGACTTGACTTTTTCCAAATAGGCCAAGATCCACATGTCTCCCCTGCCGAACGGCTTGCTTGCATCTAGCAGGAAGGCCACTGCGTCTACTGCTTCCAAGGCTTTGAGGGCAGAAGTGTTCAGTTCCTCTCCCAAGGCATCCTGGGCCTTATGGATGCCCGGGGTGTCCACCAAAACCAGCTGAAAGCCCTGGCCGTCAAGGATAGCCCGAAAACGATGCCGGGTGGTCTGGGCGACATCGGCGGTAATCGCCACCTTGGCCCCGACCACGGCGTTGACCAAAGACGACTTCCCCGAATTGGGGCGGCCGACCAGTGTTATAAAGCCGCTACGGAATACATCTGGCGTGCTGCCCTGGGCTGCCTCTACCATAAGCCAGGCCAGTCTAGGGCGTGGACGAATACTATCAGGCCGATGACGACCGAGGCAATGACCGATACCAGTACTACCCCAGCAGCGATATCCTTGGCCGACTTGGCTTTGGGGTGGATGTCCGGTGAAGCTAGATCAACAACATGCTCTATAGCTGTATTAATCATCTCGGTCGACCAGACAAAGGCGATACAGAGTACCACTAAGGCCCAGGCGAGGGCCTCTAGCCTGAGGAGTGCAGAGGCAATCAAGGCGGCCAGCGCCACTACCAGGTGGATCTTCATGTTGCGCTCAGTCCTGACAGCTTCCCAGATACCGGAAAACGCCCACTTGAAAGACTGCTTGAGGCTGCCCGCGGGCTTATTGTTGGCATTTTCGCTGCTGTTCGGGCGAACAGCTGCCGGCATAACGCCGTTTTCCTCGGGCAAGCCAGCATAAAACGCCTGCCATTGGCCTAGTAAAGCGTCTTCCTTTGCCTCCATGGCATCTGCCTCTTGAGCGTTTTCGTGGTCGAGGCTTAAAAGGTGCAAGATGCCATGAACGACCAAGACCTCCAGCTTGGAGATGAAATCGAGTTCTTCTCCATAAAAGCCTTGCTCGACTGCCTCGGGGCAGATGACGATATCGCCGAGGGCCAAGGGCTGGCTGTCGGAGCGCTGCTCGTCGTCGTCAAAGCCGGATTCGAAGGACAGGATGTCGGTAGCCTTGTCTATCCCCCGGTACTGCTGGTTCATTTCCTGCATCAGGCTGGCGCCGACGAAGGCTATGGAGAGCTCGGCCGGCTCTTCGACCTGGCAGGCTGCCATCAAAAACAAGGCCAAGCGCCCAACATAGTCTAGTGGGATGTTCTGGCTGACCTGCTGGGCAACAAAGACCTGTAACTCGTATTGCCTGTTGCCAAGCCCAAGCTCGTCTGCGGTGAAAGTATAGGACTGGTCGGGCATGCCAAATGGTCCCAAGTGTCAATCGAGCTCTACGCTTGTCGGGCCAGGGCTGGCTAGGGAGGCAGCCTTGGTGATGCGGGCCGCTTCCTCTATGACCTCGGCGTTCTCGTAAGCTGCCACGATCCGCTGGACCAGCGAGTGCCTGACCACGTCGCTGCCTGTCAGCTCCACGAACGATATATCGTCAAGCCCAGACAGTATCCTGCGTACCGAGAGCAGCCCGTTGGCACGGATTGGCAGGTCGACCTGGGTGACGTCCCCAGTGATGACCATCTTGGAGCCAAAGCCGAGCCTGGTCAGAAACATCTTCATTTGGTCGGGGCTTGTGTTCTGTGCCTCGTCCAGGATGATAAAACTGTCGTTTAGGGTCCGTCCCCGCATATAGGCCAAAGGGGCGATCTCAATCACTCCCTGCTCGATCTGTTGGGTGCCTTTGTCGTTTTCGGTCATGTCGAAAAGCGCGTCATAGAGCGGTCGGATATAAGGGTCGATCTTCTCGTTTAGGGTGCCGGGCAGGTAGCCGAGATGCTCTCCAGCCTCGACGACCGGCCTGGTCAGCACGAGGCGTTTCACTTCTTTCCGCTGTAGGGCGGCCACTGCCATGGCCATGGCCAAATAGGTCTTCCCAGTACCGGCCGGGCCGATCGCAAAAGTCACCGTGTGGGCCCGGATTGCGTCAATGTAGCGCTTTTGTCCGGCAGTCTTGGCCCGGATCGCCCTGCCGCGGTAGTTTAGGATAATGTCGTCGCGTAGGCTCAGCGGGTTTGCCCCGCCATGTAAGACCAGCTCGATCGACCGGACCAGCTCTTCGGGGGAGGTGGTCTTGCCCTCCTCCGCTGTCTGGATCAGGTCGGTAAACAGCAAGGTCAGCATCTGGCCTTCGATGGAGTCACCAACGATGTCGATCTGGTCGCCGCGTATGGTTATACGGGCATCGAACCTCTCTTCGATCACTCTCAACAAGACGTCGTTCACACCGAGCAGCCTTGTGATGTCGAGCCCGTCAGGAATCTTCAATGTAATTCTCGTGCGTTCCATAGCCGCCTTTCTATTACGTCTACATCGATTAGCATTCTAACAGCTTGTCAGTATAGCCGCTGAAGCGAACGCTGGACAGGCTGCCGACCTCCAAATCGTCAGGCAGGCGGACCAGGTGGTAGCTTTCAGACCTGCCCAGGCCGGCGCGCTCGACAAGCACCAGCTCGCTGGTGCCGACGCGTTTCTGTAAATCCAGCCCAGTCAGCTCGTCAGCCAGCTTGCGTAGCTTAGCCGAGCGTCTGGACTTGGTTGCCTCGTCAAGCTGGTTTGGCATGGTGGCAGCAGTCGTTTTGTCACGTGGAGAAAAACGGAACACATGCATCCGCATGAATGACATCTCACGGCAAAGCTCATATGTGGATAAAAAATCAGCTTCGGTCTCGCCAGGAAAGCCCACGATAAGGTCGCTGGACAGGGCAAGCTGTGGCAGCCGTTCACGGGCGTAGGCGACCCGGCTGGCAAATTGGCCGCTCGTATAGGGGCGGTTCATCATTTGCAGGACTCGGTCGGACCCGCTCTGAAGGGGCATGTGCAAATGAGCGCAGATGCGGCCTTTGCTGCCTGCGATCAAATCGACCAAGTGGTCGCTCACATCCATCGGCTCGATGCTGGATAGCCGAAAACGGCTGTGCCTGGTATTGGCGAGCAATGCCCAAAGCAGCGTCGGGAGGCCAGGCCCACTGTCCTCGCCGATACGGTAACTGCCTAGGTTTATGCCGGTAAGCACGATCTCCCGCCAGCCAGCCGCCTCGGCTAGGCTGGCCTCGCTGACGACGTCGTCTAAGGCCCTTGACCGGGACTTGCCCCTGGCTATCCGAACGACGCAGAAACTGCACTCCGAGTCACAGCCGTCCTGGATCTTCAAGTTGTACCGCTGACGGTCGGCTGGTTTCACTGCAGGAGTACGGCCACTGACAGGGACCGCCTCTTGGCCAAGGCCTAGCAGTTGCAAGGCTATACCTTTTGCCGGCTCGGCTTGTTTGGCCAAATACACCCGTTCATCGGCTGATTGGTACAGCTGCTCGTTTACAGCCACGGCACAGCCTACTACCAAGACCGGAGCCTGCTTGTTCTCTAAAAGCAGGCGATTGATGGCCTTGCGGGTCTTTTGCTCGGCTTCTTTGGTCACGACGCAGGTCATGACGATATTCAAGCCGGCCTCGGCAGGCGGGGCGGGTATTGCTCCCGCTGACAACAAACAGCCCAGCAGCTCGTCGCCGTCCGCCCGATTCACTTTGCAGCCAAGGTAGTGAATGGATACTTTTGCTTGGTTTGGTAAAGGCATTGTGTGGTTGGGGTGGTTAGGAAAGGGCATCGCGAATCCGTTGTATCGGATTTCGCTTCTCTTTCACCTCATCGTCAAACTCCAAGGCCAGCTCTTCTAGCAGCTCACGTTGGCGCGAGGTGAGTTTCTTGGGAATCATCACCTCCACGTGGGCAAAGAGGTCGCCTCTTTGTTCACGATGCATCCTGGGCAGGCCACGGTCCCGTACCCGGATGCGCTGTCCGTTCTGACAGCCGGCAGGGATATCGATCTCCACCGTCTCGTCTGGGATGATGCCTTCCACGTTCACATTTGCGCCAAGGGCCGCTTGCGTGATCGATATCTGCACAAAAGTGTGGAGGTTTTCTCCCTCTCGCTCAAAACGCTCATGGTCGTCGATGCGGACTGTGACAATAAGGTTTCCTGGCCTAGACCCGTGCAGTCCCGCCTCGCCAAAGCCAGTCAGCCTGAGCTGCTGGCCGTCGCGGATGCCTTTGGGTACTTCGATAGTCACATGCTGTCGGTCTGGCAGGCGGCCCTGGCCTTCACAGTCTGGGCAGGGTATATCGATCTTTTCTCCCGAGCCGCTGCACTCCGGACAGATGCTTTGCGTTTGCATTTCTCCCAAAAAAGTGGATTGGACGCTAATTACCCGGCCGCTTCCATGGCAGTGGTCACAAGGGACAGTCTGCCCGCCGGCACCGATTCCTGACCCGCTGCAGGCCTCGCAGGGGGCCAACCGGTCGTAGACGATTTCTTTCTTGATGCCTACCGCCACCTCTTCTAAGGAGAGCTTCAAGCCGACGCCCATGTCCCGTCCCTCACGGCGCATACTGACGCGGCCGTAGCTCGTGCCCCCGAAAAAGGAGCTGAAGATGTCGCCCATGCCAAAGCCTGAGCCGAAAAGGTCGCTAAGGTCGACATATTGATAGCCGCTGCCGTTCCCGACAGTGCCGAAACGGTCGTATTGGCTGCGTTTTGAGGCGTCCGACAAGACATCGAAGGCCTCGGACAGCTCTTTGAAACGCTCCTCAGCGTCAGGGGCCTTGTTCACATCCGGATGCAGCTCGCGGGCCTTACGGTAAAATGCTTTCTTTATCTCTGCTTCAGTGGCGTCCCGGCTGACACCGATCACCTCGTAGTAATCTTGTGGCAAGTCAATACCTACACTCTCGTATATGTCAGGTTCAGTCGCACCATACTGTCTAGTGCCAGTAAGGCCCTGCGGTACTCCATACGGGTCGGCCCAAGCAAGCCGAATATCGCCGAGTGCCCCTCGCTGCGTTGTGACAGCAACGTATAGTTCGCTAGGATCCCAGTCGGCTCAAGGCCGATCAACACGCTTAAGTCGGCAGCCACAAGGCTTGAATCCATCATTTGGACAAGCTCGTCTTGGTCTTCGATCAAGCTCATCAGAGGCAGCAGCCGTGAAGACTCGCTGAACTCGGGCTGGGCAAGCAAGCGCGACAGGCCACGCACAATCAAGCCGAAGCTGTCTTCCCGGTCCCAATACAACGAAAGCAGGCCAGTGGTCTTCGACAACAGCTCCAACAGCCGTCGGATATAGGAGTGCCTGTCTATGCTGAGGCCGTCGAGGGCTTGGGGGCTTAGTGCCTTTTCGAAGGAATCGTCGTACAGGGGGTCGTTTATCGTGTCTAGGGGCCTGTCAGCCTCGATCACAGGATTGGCATACATCAACGTCGCGGGACTCAGCAAAAGGTGGTTGACAAATACCCGGTACCCCTGGTTTGTGGGTATTCGCCCGGCGGAGGTGTGTGGAGAAAAGGCCAGGCCGAGGTTCTCTAAGCCTAAAAGCTCGTTTCGGATGGTGGCCGACGAGACTCCCGGCAGATAGCGCTTGGCCAGTACAGACGAACTGACAGGCAACGTAGTCAACACGTGCTCGTCCACAAGAGCATTCAAGACCCTGGTACGCCTGACACTGAGCAAAGCAGTCCTTCCTCGAGTAAGATTTCCGCAAAAATGATGATTGACAAATCATAGCAGGGCAATGCCCTAATCCATGAACTGTGCAGCTAAACGTCATAAAAGTGTTGCGAGAAAATATATTAAGGCAAGCCTCTCGAAGGTTTTATGAAGCCCAGGGCTAGGCCTTATCGCTCAGCTTTTTATTATGCTGCCTCTCCCATAGCATCCCCAGCAGTACTGCCAGCAAATAGACCAGCGTCCAGATAATCCAGAGGCTGTTTGTCTTGCCGCCGCCGGCGTCCGTGCCGTCGGCTTGAAAAAGCCAGCCGGCAAAAAAACCAGCCAGGTAGCCAACGCAGCAAAGCAAGGATATCCGCCAACTGGCAATAAACGCCGACACCACAATGACGGCCAAGCTGGCGACAAACAAAACCAGTGGCCATGCCTTCATCTGGTGCCAATCGAACAAGGCATACCTGATTAGGATATATAGGCCAACCATCACCACTACAGAGCCAAAGGCTCGGATGCCCCTAACCGTCGGGCTGTCTTCCATCTTCATCGTCTCCAATACTAAGGATTCTCATGAACACCTCGTTGCCTAGCAGCCATCCCCTGTCGGTCAATTGGCAGTATCCCCCACTACGCCTGACCAACTGCAGCTCCTCTAGCTCCAAGAAGCATTCCCAAGTACTGGGGAGAAGCCCTTGCACCTGGTCAATGGCATCAAACGGGACCCCGTCCATCAAGCGCATCCCTAGCATCAGGTCCTCGAGGGCTTGGCCCTTTGCATCGAGCTGCTCGATTATTCCCTGGTCGGAATAGCGGAAACGGCTGCCGTGGGCAAGGCCCATGCCTACCGCTCCTTTGCCGATGCCCAGATATGGCAGCGACTTCCAATAGGCTTGGTTATGGGCAGACCGGTAGCCGCGCCGGGCATAAGAGGCGATCTCATAATGCTCGAAGCCGTGTTTTAAGAGATAGGCCTTTGCTGACAACATGAAGTCTGCCTGCTGGTCGTCATCGGCTATGACAAAGGCCTGTGAAGAGATGGCCTCGGCCAGGCCAGTCCCTTCCTCGACAGACAAGGGGTAGACGCTGATATGTTGGACTCCCAAGCCCACAGCAGTGTCCAGGCTTTCGATAAGGCTGTCCATGGTCTGGTGGGGTATGCCGCACATAATGTCTAGGCTGACATTGTTAAATGCCGCCAGGGCCTTGTCCAAGGCACTTATAGCCATACCGCTGTCATGAGGCCTGCTTAAGGCCTTGAGCTCGTCATCGATAAAGCTCTGGGCACCGACCGAGACCCGGTTGACATGGTATTTGCCCATGACCGCCACGACCTGGTCGGTAAGCGACTCAGGGTTTGCCTCAATGGTGAACTCCTTGTTGTTGGCAATGACCCCGGTTTCGTCTAAGGCGCCGAGCAGCTTGGCTAGACGGGCAGGGCCTATAAAGCTCGGGGTGCCGCCGCCGATATAGATCGTCTCGACCTCGTCGAGCAGGCCTCGGAGCGCATAGGTGCCGATGGTTTGGGCCAGCTGGCCTACATACTCGTCGATTAGGGGGTCGTTGTAAGCGACTGCCTCTGTCGGGAAATCACAATAGATGCAACGTTTCACACAAAAAGGAATGTGGATGTAGAGCGCCCGATAATTAGGGTCAGAGAAGGGCGCTGCAAAGCTCATAGCTCACCTGCGGCGATCTGCTCGAAGAGTGCAAGGTAGTCGGATAGGCCAGAGCAGAGGTTTACCTTGCTGCGGATTGCTGATGCCTGGGCAGTCCCTTTGAAGTACCAGGCGATGTGCTTCTTCATCATCGCCAAACGGTGGGGGAAGACCTCTGCCAGACGCAGCGTGTGCTCTTTGGCTATGGAGAGCCTTTCGGGTAGGCTGGCTTCGGCAGGCTCCTTGGCCGACCCGGTTAAAGCTGCTTTGACTTGGGCAAAGACCCAAGGCCTGCCTTGGGCTCCCCGGGCAACCATCACTGCATCAGCGCCTTGGCCGTCAAAGTAGGACACGACGTCGGACACGCCAAAGACGTCGCCACTGGCGATCACTGGTATCAAGACGGCTGACTTCACCCGGCCAATCAGGCTTTTATCGGCTTGGCCGGTGTAGAGCTGCACTGCCCAACGGCCGTGCACGGCAACCGCAGATGCCCCTGCTGCCTCAGCCATCCGGGCAAACTCGACAGCGGTCTCCTCCCCTTCCAAGTAGCCACGGCGGATTTTTACTGTTACTGGTAATGAAACATTCTCTACCACGTCCTTGATTATCGTCTCAGCCAGTTGCGGGTTCTGCATCAGGGCTGCCCCCTCGCCTTTGCTGACGACCTTTCGGGCCGGGCAGGCCATGTTCAAGTCGATGAGGGCCAGGGCTTCTCCATATAATAGCTCTAGCTCGGCCGCCTGATGGGCGATTTGGCCAGGGTCCTTGCCGAACAATTGCAGGCAAAAAGGGCTGTCGGACGGGTCGTGATAGAGGAGGTCGCTTGTTTTGGCGTTCTTGTACGCCAGTCCGGCAGCCGAGATCATCTCCGAGTAGGTCAAGTCTGCCCCATAGCGCTTGCAGATGCTTCTAAAGATGGGGTCGTTGACGCCCGACATCGGGCCAAGGAGTACCGCATTGGCCAGTGTCAGCTTGTTGCTACTCATCGGTTTTGAGGATGGCCATGAAAGCCTCTTGGGGGACCTCGATGTTGCCGATCGCCTTCATGCGCTTCTTGCCGGCCTTTTGTTTCTCGAGGAGCTTTTTCTTGCGTGTGATATCGCCTCCGTAGCATTTTGCGGTGACATCCTTGCGCATGGCTTTGACATTGGTCCGGGACAAGACCCGGTTGCCGATAGCGGCTTGGATGGGCACTTCGAACATCTGCCGCGGGATGATCTCTTTCAGCTTGCGCGTCATCGTCTCGCCGAGGGCGAAGGCTTTGTCCTTATGGACGATGAAGGACAAGGCGTCCACTGCTTTTCCTGCGAGCAGAATATCGAGCTTGACCAGGTCGGCCGGGGCATAGCTGTCGAACTCGTAGTCAAGGGAGGCGTAGCCTCGGGTCCTGCTTTTCAACTGGTCGAAATAGTCGGTGATCAGTTCGGCCAGCGGGACCAGGTAGTGCAGCTCGACTGTGCTTGTGGAGAGGTACTGCATGTTGACGAACCTGCCACGGTGCGCCTGCGAGAGCTCCATCACCGACCCTACATATTCCGGGGGGATCAGGATGGTAGTCTTTAGGTAAGGCTCCTCGATACGGTCAATAAGCGTTGGCTCGGGCATTTCTTTTGGGGAATGGATGGCAAGCATCTCGGACTTGGTGGTATAGACATGGTACTCCACACTGGGCGAGGTAGCGATGAGGTCTAGGTCGAACTCCCTCTCCAACCGCTCTTGTACCACTTCCATATGCAAAAGCCCTAGGAAGCCGACCCGGAAGCCAAAGCCCAGGGCATGGCTGGTCTCGGCCTCATAGACCAGAGCCGGGTCGTTCAGCTTGAGCTTGTCCAAAGCGTCCCGAAGGCTTTCGTACTGGTCGCCTTCGACTGGGAATATCCCGGTATAGACCATCGGCTTGACCTCGCGGTACCCGGCAAGAGGCTCCTTTGACCCACCATGGGCGAGGCTTACCGTGTCCCCCACCTTGACCTGGGCAGGATCCTTTAAGCCGGTGACGATGTAGCCGACCTCGCCGACCCCCAGCTCGTCGATCGGGAAGTTTGCCGGCCGGCGGACGCCAGTCTCCTCGACGGTGCAGACGGTGTCTGTCGCTAGGAAGCGGACCTGCTGGCCGCTTTGCAAGCTGCCGTCCATGATGCGGACCAAGGCGATCACACCCCGGTAAGGGTCATAGTAGCTGTCAAAGATCAATGCCCGTAAGGGGCTTTTGCTGTCCCCTTGTGGAGGCGGTATCCTTTTCACGATCGACTCTAGAAGGTCGATGACCCCCTGGCCGGTCTTGCCGGAGGCTAAGATGGCCTCGTCGGCCAAGATCGCCAAACCGTCTTCTATCTCGGCCCGCACCCGCTCGATATCGGCTGCCGGCAGGTCGATCTTGTTGATCAGGGGGATGATCTCCAAATTGGCGTTCATGGCCATCTGGGCGTTGGCCACAGTCTGCGCCTCCACGCCTTGGGTAGCGTCGACTACCAGCACCGCTCCCTCGCAAGCAGCCAAAGAGCGCGAGACTTCGTAGGTGAAGTCGACATGGCCAGGTGTGTCGATCAGGTTCAATTGGTACTCATAGCCATCAGATGCCGTATAGAGGACGCGTACTGCCTGCGACTTGATGGTAATGCCCCGTTCCCGCTCGATATCCATCGAGTCCAGTACCTGGTCGACCATGTCCCGCTCCGAGACGGTATGGGTCATTTCCAGTATGCGGTCGGCTAGCGTCGACTTGCCATGGTCGATATGGGCGATGATAGAGAAATTACGTATGAGTCTTGTTTCGGTCATACTAAACACTAACCTTAAAAATCGACGGTATCACGAACCGCTAAAACCAGGTTCTAGCTAGTCTGGGCTTAGGCCTTTTGCCTTACGCCTGAGTTGGGCACGCATGTCAAACAGGCCGGGCTCAAGCCCGACCGGGTAGCTGTGCGGGTTTAAGAACCTTCGACAAGTCGGGTCAAGGCTGGCCAGCGAGGTCTTGCAGTTGGCTTGGGCGTCCAGCACGCTTACTTCCGGCCAGACGATCTGCCCTTTTCTGGCCAAGGGCTGGAGAAGCGTCTTAAAGCTGTTGGCGGGAAGGCGTTTTTGCCGCATCTCGTCGTGGGGGTCGACGATCGTCTCGTCTTTAACGGCATAGTCGAGCCGGTAGATCATGTCGCCGGCCATCACGCCGTTTGAGTCGTAGTAACGCCGCACGTCGAGCACGCCCGGGAGGGTCGACTTTTCAATTTGCTCGGTGGTCTTCAGTGTCGGCTGCCAAGGAGAGCGGCTGTCGTTGCGATAGGCGGACAGCTTATAGACAGCTGCCAAGGCCGGGGTCTCGTAAGCGGTAGCCAAGCGGGTCCCGACCCCCCAGGAGTCGAAGGCCGCGCCTTGGTCGTGGAGCGACTTGATCGTATACTCGTCCAAGTCGTTGCTGCCAACGATCTTCACATAGTCCAGGCCGGCTTCGTCGAGCAATGACCGGGCCCTGATCGACAGCCAGGCTAGGTCGCCGGAGTCGATGCGTATCCCAAAGAGCCTCTGGCCCCGGCCTTCCATCTCATGCCCCACGATGATCGCATTCTGCACGCCTTGGATCGTGTCGTAGGTATCGACCAACAAGATGCATCCGTCCGGCTCGGCTTGGGCATATGCCCTGAAGGCCTCCAGCTCGTCGCTATAGGCCATGACCCATGAGTGCGCGTGCGTCCCTGAGACCGGCACATTGAACAAGCGCCCGGCCAAGACATTGGACGTTGACGCACAGCCGCCGATCATGGCCGCCCTTGAGGCGTAGATGCCGCCGGCTGGCCCTTGTGCCCGCCTCAGCCCGAACTCGGCTACCGGGCCTTCGGCAACATCGCAGATGCGGGCTGCCCGGGTGGCGATCAGGGTTTGGAAGCCCACCTGGTTAAGCAGGGGCGTCTCGATGATTTGGGCCTGCAGGATCGGGCCAGTGACCCGGACTATCGGCTCATAGGGAAAGACCAGGCTGCCTTCGGGCACAGCGTCTATGTCCAGCTCGAGCCTCATGGCGCCGAGGTAGGCTAAGAAATCGTCGTTGAACATCTTTGCCCCTGACGAAGTGGACAGGCTTGCCAGATAGCCAATGTCTTCGTCGGTGAAGACAAAGTCTGTTAGGAACTCGACGATCTGCTGCATGCCGCAGGCTACCGAGTAGCCGCCATTGAAGGGGTTTGCCCGAAAGTGCATGTAAAAGGAGCCCTCCAGCTCGGTCCGTCCGTTGATGAAGTACGCTTGGGCTTGGGTAAGCTGGTATAGGTCGGTCAACAAGGCGTTTGTCAGTTGCATTTTCACTCACCATCACTACGGGACTGTCGACGCCGGCGCCGGCGTAGATCGTAGGAGCTGCCGCTAGAGGGCCTTGGCGCTTGGCCTTCGGCAGGCGTTGCTGCAGCAGGGCTTGCGTCCTTTTGCCTCAAGCCAGACGAGTTACGCCCGGGGCGCAGCGAGCTGCGCGAGCGGGACCTGGTGTTCGACTTGTCTTTTTGGGCGGTTTGGGCAAGAGCGTCGTTTTGGCCTTGGCCTGAAGGGCCGGCCTTGCTGTTAACAGCCCTTTGGGCATCTTGCCTCCGAGGCGTTTGGGGTGCCTGCGAGCGTTGGCGTGGCCTTCGGCCGCTTTGGTCCTTCGTGCCTGACAAAGCGCCGCCTGCGCCAGACGCGTCCACAGCGCCTTTGTTCTCGGAGGCATTGGCACTGGCTGCCCCGTCCGTCGCCTCGCGCCTGCCCCTTCTGCGCCGGGTCTCGGTCGGTGTCGAATAGTCAGGCGTAAGCTCGTCTACGATACCCTCGCGGTCTAAGGCCAAAAGGGCCAGGATCAGATTGGCGTTGGCCGACTTTTCCAGGGCCTCCCGGCTGATCGAGGCCGGGCGCTGGTCTGACTCTTGCCCGCTTATGGCCTCGTCAAAGTCACTAAGCAGGATGGAGAAGGTCTTGCCGTCCTCAAGCTGCATGGTCACCGACTCACGAGGCGTGTTGTAGTCGGTGACTGTCGCTAGCCCTAGCGGGGTGTCGATCTCGGCCCCTCGCTTGGGCGCCCGGTCCTTGAAGTCCCGGTAAGTGTCGAACTCGTACCTGAGGCAGCACATCAGGCGGCCGCATGCCCCGGAAATCTTGTCGGGGTTCAAGGGCAGGTCTTGCTCTTTGGCCATCCGGATCGATACAGGCTGAAAGTCCACGCCCATGCGTGCGCAGCAGAGGCGCTCGCCACAATGCGAGATGCCGCCCAGCATCCTGGCCTCGTCCCGCACGCCGATCTGGCGCAGTTCGACCCGGATGTGCAGGCGCGACGCCAATTCCCTGACCAGCTCGCGGAAGTCGACACGCGATTCGCTGGCAAAGTAGAACACGGCCTTATCCCCAGAAAACAGGTACTCGACTGCCACCGGCTTCATCTCTAGGCCGCTCTCCTCGACTAGGTCGCGAAAAAGCGGCAAGGCGGCATCGGACTTCTCCTGCAGCCGCTCTTGCATGGCGATGTCCTTTTCGTCAAGTAGGCGGATCACCGGCTTTAAGGGCGAGGAGAGCGCTGCTAGCTGCTCCTCAGTGGCGTTGATCCCAACAGCGCTGATCTGTCCGACTTCGCGTCCCCGTTCTGTCTCGACGAGCACCGTGTCGCCAATTATATAGTCGCCCAGGACAGGGTCGAACCAATACGACCGCTGGCTGTAGCGCAGCTTTACTGCTACTACAGGCGTTGTCTCTGTCATATGTATCCTTCCTATATTGGAGGACAGCCAAGCCGTAGGCCTCACTGCTCCCCTAACTCCGCACGTATGGTGAAGAGGAGAAATTCGAAAATCGACTGTACAGACACATTATAGTCCAAATTTAAGTCTGCCTCTAAGGTAGCATCTAGACAGCGCAGGACCGAGCCGAGGGGCGTTTTCAGGCTGCTTGCGTACAATGCGACCAAGTCGCGTTGGTCGGTGTTGACGATCTCGTCTGCTCTGGCAGTAACATACAGCAAGACGTCACGCAGCCAAATGCGAATGGCATGGATCACCCAGACCACCGAGCCCCGCTCTGCTGCAGTCATTTCACGCTTCAGCCTTTGCTCCAGGTTGTTCAGGGCAGATCTGGATAAGAGCTCCCGGCCTTCCTCGAGCCGCCTCTCCTGGTCGGCCCGCAGCTCGTCAAGCGGCAGCTTGCAGGCAATGACCAAGGACCTTGCAGCTTCCAAGACATCGAGGGCGTCATATGACACCAAGCCCCGCAAGCAGTCGGTCAACTCCCTTTTCAAGGCGTTTAGGTTTGTGGATAAGACCAAGTCCCGGGCGTCGGCGACCGAGCCCGCAGAGTATGCCAAGGCAGCCCGTGCAGCGTCGATATCTATAGCACATTCGTCTACTAGCAATGATATGCCTATCGATTCGGGGACCGCAGCAAAAGGCACCAACTGGCAGCGGGACTGGATCGTCGGCAGGATGGCTGTCAGGCTTTGGGCAAGCAAGATGAAGACGACGTTGCGGGGCGGCTCTTCGAGCAGCCTTAAGAAAGCATTGGCAAAGTGCGTCGACATCCTATCGGACTGGCTGACGATATAGACCTTGCGGCTGGAAAGGATCGGGGCCAGGGTGGCCTCTCGGATCAAATCATGCATTTGGGCGGCCAAATAGGCTCCTGCGCCTTCAGGGGCCAGTGTCTTTAGGTCGGGATGGCTTTGGCTTGTCACTAGCCGGCAGGCCTCGCAGTCGTCGTCGCCCTGGTTCGGGCACAACAGGCTCCTGGCAAAGAGGCTTGCAGCCTGTGCCTTCCCTGCCCCCAAAGGCCCGATGAAAAGATAGGCCTGCGCCAGGTAGCGGGCTTGCACGGCCGCAGACAGGTATGCAGCAGCAAGCGGCTGCCCGACAAGTTGGTCAAAAGGACTGTTGATCTCGTTGGCAACCGGCATAGCTAGCCCATCCAAACCGTCTCTCGTCAAACCGAGAGGTCTTTTAGGAGCTGTTCGGGGATCTGGTAGACACCCATGGCCTTCTCCCCAAATAGGTCGCTGACTGCCTGGAAGACCAGGTCGGCAGTGGACTGGGCATCGTCTTGGAGAAAGACTCTGCGGATGCGCTTAGGGTTTTGTGCAGCAAGCTCTAAAAACCCCTCGTTGACCCGTCGGTGGAAGTCAAGGTTTTGGGCCTCTAGGCGGTCAGCGCCTTGGAGGCGGGCACGCCTCAAGGCCTGCTCCCAGTCATCTACCAACAGGACCGTGCGAGTCGGCATCAGCCCCAGGCTGCCCAATCGGTTGGCCTCTTCGACCAGGCTCAAAGGAAGCCCGCGACCGTAGCCTTGGTAGGCTATGGTGGAGTCGAGGTAACGGTCGCAAAGCACTGTCACGCCCTTTTGCAGCGAAGGTAGGATGCGTTCGGTTACCAACTGGGCGCGTGCCGCCTCGTACAGCAAAAGCTCCGTGCGAACAGAGATCTCGGCGTTTTGGGAGTCGAGCAGGATCTGCCGGATCTTCTCCGAAATCTGCGTCCCGCCTGGCTCGCGCAGGCAAACGACGTCCAAGCCGGCAGCGGTCAGGTGTGCGGCAAGTATTTGGATGTGCGTCGTCTTGCCTACCCCCTCGCCGCCTTCAAAGGTGATGAAGGTGCCTGGCAGCCCGCTTTGGCTCTCTGGTCCTTGGCCCTCGTTTTGCATTGCCTGCTCAGTCATATCCGGCTACCTTTCGCTTCCATTGATTGCCACCCAAGCCGGGAAGTCAGCTAGCTCTAGCTGGTAGAGCGCCTCGGGCCCTAAGTCCGCCCAAGCGATCAGCCTGGCCGCGAGGACATGCCGGCCAAGCAGCGCAGCAGCCCCCCCGACCGTAGTCAGGTAGACCCCGCCGGTCTTCTTGCAGGCTTGGGCGACCGCCTCGGAGCGTTTGCCTTTGGCCAGGGTCAGCTTGATGCCCGCCTCGTATAATTGTGGAGCAAAACCATCCATCCGGGCAGCAGTCGTAGGCCCGATAGCGCCAAAGGGCCGGCCTGCCCGGGCCGGCGTCGGGCCAGCATAGAAAAGCGCTTGGCCAGCGAGACCAAAGGGCAGCTCGCCGTGCTCTGACAGATAGTCCAGACAACGTTGATGGCCGGCATCGCGCATTGTGTAGACAGTTCCGAAAAGCCGGATCTCCTCTCCTACCTTAAGTAGCCGGAGTTGGCTGTCGTCAGGCGGCAGGTCCAGCCTGGGAGGCTCGTCGTTGATTGGCATAATGTTTAAAAATCACCCACTAGCTCATAGGTAAGCGACCGTAGCGCAGAACAGTTAATATTGACAGCAACCGGTAGCGAGGCCATATGGCAAGGAGCGGTGAGGATGTTTACGGCTAGCGCTGTTGCCTTGCCGCCCAATGACCCAGGGCCGATGCCAAGCCCGTTGACAGCTGTTAGAAGCTCTTCCTCATAGCGCCTTAGCCCCAGGTTTTGGTTGGACTCGCCGATATTGCGGAGAAGCGCGCGTTTCGCCAGCGAGGCTACTTTGTCAAAAGTAGCCCCAATGCCCACGCCGATAACCAGTGGGGGGCAGGCGTTTATCCCCTTGTCAGAGACAGCGCCGACCACGAACTCCTTGATCGCCGGCCAGCCGTCAGCCGGTGCCAGCATGGCAATCTGGGAGGCATTGTCCGAGCCTCCGCCTTTCAGCATCACCGATAGGCGTACGCCCTTGATGTCGGGGTTCATCACCAAGTCACAGAAAGCCGGGCTGTTGTCGTTGGTGTTGGAGCGGTCCAGCAAGGCATCATGCAGCATGCTGTTGCGTAGGCCTTGCCTTTGCCAAGTCCAACGGAGGCTTGCATCTACCTCAGAGAATATATCGGCAGGTATATTGATCGTTTGGCCCCAAAGCCCTTCTCCGACCTCCAGCAAGACCCAGACAGTACCGGTGTCTTGGCATAACGGCACTCCGTCCTCGGCTGCAATCAAGGCGTTTTGGACCAGTATGTCAAGCGCCCTGCGGCCGCGGCTGTCGTCCTCACCGGCATAAGCCTCGTGCATTGCCTTAAGCACATCAGGCCTCAGCTCGGAAGAGATCCTCTCGATTGCCTGGGACACTGCCGAAGCAATTTCGGGGGCTGTCAAAGATGCTATGCGGTACCTTGTCGTCATGCCTAACAGTATCCCACAACGAGGGGCCTTCCACCTGGCTTGCAAGAGACTTCGCATGGTTGCCGGCGGCCTTGCCCAAAGGAGAACTGTGTCGTCAAGGATACTAGATTAGTTTATCTATAATAATTAATATATTCCCATTATTAGATATAGAATATTCCAGGAATACCAATGCTGATGCCCGTTTAGCTCTGTGACAGAGGCTACAGCGTCCCTGGCTTGGGCACGGACATGGCTGTCGGGAGCTTGGTCTGCCAGGCGTTCTAAGGAAGGCAGTGCCACGGGCCCATAGCTTTGCAGCTCGCGCACGTCCATGTTTATGGTCTGCCCGGCCAGATAACGGCTGCTGTTGTAGTTAGCGATGATCGCCGGCGGGCTGACCAAAGTGATAATCAGGAAAGACCCGATGAACAAGCTGATGACCGGCTTGGCTAGATTGAACGGCCTGATGCTCCAAGCCAGCAGCAAGACATAGCTGACGGCTAAAACGAACATGAAACAGCTTGTGTAAAAACGGAGGATGCTGAGGTTGTAAGTCTGCACATACAGGTACATCTTGGATGCTGCTGTGATGATCAGCACTAAGGTGAGCAATGCCAGAATCGCCGTGTATGCCTTCAAAGTGGCAGGATAGGTGCCCTTCTCCCGTTTGGCAACAGACCATAGCACGGCAAGCAGGAAGGTGTTGATGACCGTCACTGCGATCAGCTCAAAGAAGCCTTGGCGCGCATACTCGGCGTATGTGAAGCCATCTGGCAGCTTGGCGGTGAAAGCCGAGAACAGATAGGCAGACATCGCAGCGATATAAACGAGGTAGACGAGGACGAAAAGGCTTAAAGGTACCAGTGCTGCTATATGGATAAGGCGGTGCAGGGAGGCAAAACTGCCTAGCAAGCTGTCTTTCTTAAACGCCTGGGTCTGGTGCTGTGTGACATTGCCAAAGCATACACCGAGCAGACAGCTGGCTAGAGGCAGCCCCAAAACAAGGTTCCCGCACCACCTCTTGAAGGCCTCAAGGTTGACAATAACCCGTATTTGGGCCATCAAGTACGAAAAGCCTTCGTCGGAGCTCTCCAAAAGACGGATGACCAGCAGCAGCACGGGCAAAGAGACGCACAAGGCTATTATTACTATCATCAGGTTGAAGCCGCGACGGTCTTCTCCCTTTAAAAAAAGCCGTCTGAAGACCATCGGCAAGTTCGCAAAAGGGACAATGAAGTACTGGTTGATGCAGTCGAAGGCCAAAAGCCAGGTGAGCGGGAGGGCGATCAGCGTCCGGCACGAGTAGGCCAGCCACAACAAGCAAAGCGAGCATTGGAAGACGAAGCCTAGGATGTAGATCGATGCAGTCTGCCTGCCATAGGCCACATACTGCAGGCTGCCGATTGCCGCCAGGCTAAACAGCAGCCATGATACCTTGTTTTGACGGATATTGCTATGTATAAGAAAGACTAGCGTGCTGGCTAATGCGAGCAGGAAGAAGAGGCTCGTGCCGATTCCAGCGTAGTAGCCGTCAGCCAGCCTGCATTCGAAGAAGAGGAAGCCGACGGCGGTGTAGGCTGCAGTCAGCAGCCATTCAGCGGTGCTTAAAGGGTAGAGGGCGATTCGATCGGGCAAGCGGTAGGCGGCTTGGGGCGGCGGGTACAGGGGCATCTCCTGATCGGCTGGCGCTTGGGGCTGTTGCCCTTGGGGCTCTGGCGCTTGGGGCTGTTGCCCTCCAAGCCATGCATTGTTTTCCATGGTCTCTCCTGGTCTATTGATCGGCTATAGGCTTAAGCGGGCTTCAAGCCAAGCTTTTGCATCGACACTTGGCGGCCCATTCGCCAGGGCCCATGCCCGCCGTTCATCCAACTGTGCTGTTCTCTCCATCGGCGTCGTCGACGTATTCTAAAAGGTCGCCGGGTTGGCAGCCCAGCACGCGGCAGAGGGCCTCTAAGGTCGAGAACCGGATAGCCTTGGCGCGGTCGTTCTTCAGTATCGACAAGTTGGCCGGCGTGATGCCGATTTGCTCGGCCAACTCGCCGGCAGTCATCTTGTGTTTTGCCAATAAAAGGTCTATGCGGGTGACGATGCTCATATTGTCAGGTCGCTTTCTGACTGTAGGCTGACCGCAGCCGCAAAGAGGTTCTTGACCACTCTGAGGATCAGGCCAAAGAAAGCCGCTAGTACGGCCAAGACGTAAAAGACCACGCTGATCAAGCCGCTGACCAGCAAAATGACGCCGGCAGCAAAGCAGCACCACGTGATAATACGCAGGTAGCGGACATTTCGGCGGGTAAACACCTGCTCTTGGCGGATTGCTGCCAAAAGGCGGTCCAGTGAGGCGAGTGCGACTCCTGCTGGTATGAGGAAACCATAGTAGACAGGCAGCAGCCACTTGACGTCTTGGGGGCCGAGCAGGGCCCGGCCGGTAAAGAAGCCCCTGTCAATGAGCGAGGGCAGCCAAAGGGCCAAGACGACGGCAAGCGTCGCAATGATACGGGTCGCTACTAGCGACAACAGAACGGACCGGTCTCTACTCCACACCAAGGACTCCCCTCTTCGTAGTTACAGACATAGCTAGATTAGCATATGACTTATCGTTTATCAATAATATTTTATTGATAAACGATAATTTTCCTGGGGTCAAGCGGTGACAGGTTCAAGCTTTTCTAGGATCAAGCGCTTCCGTTCGGATACGCTGGAAGCGTAGATGGGCCTTAAGTCCGATTGGTTAGTATACAATCAGCCTTAGCTAAAGACCGTGTGGTCAAGAAGTATCTTCAAGCCGATCAGTATCAGGATAAGGCCGCCTAGGAATTCGGCCCGAGCAGCAAAGCGCCTGCCAATGGAGCTGCCGACCTTGAAGCCGACCATAGAGAGCACCCAGGTCGTAAGGCCGATAAAGCAGACCGGCAGATAGATGCTTATGCGCAAGAAGGCAAAAGAGACCCCTACTGCCAAGGCGTCGATGCTAGTGGCAATAGCCAGTGGCAGCATCACACGTGGGTGCAGGCTTATTTGTAGCTTCTCGGGCTTTGCGCCTTGCGGGCACTGGCGGTCGTTACAGACGCCCTCGGGACACTCACGGTCAGGGCAGCCTTCGTTTTTGCGAGTGCCAAGCATTGACTTTATGCCTAAAAAGACCAACAAGGCCAGTGCGACCCAGTGGTCGAAGCTTGTTATCAAATCAGCAAAATACGAGGCGACCAAGTAGCCGATCACCGGCATAAGGCCTTGGAAGAGGCCGAAGTAGGCGCCTATGCCAAAAGCTTTCTTAAAACGCGCTTCCGATGTGCTTAGGCCGGCTGAGACAGACACAGCAAAAGCATCCATGGACACGCCGATTGCAACAAGTAACAGCTCGAGCGCAGACATTGCAGGTAGTTGTTATAAAAATCAGCTTTAGACGATCTCGGACAGTTGTTCTGTTATGGAACTGGCAGCATTCGCTAGGGCTGCATATTCGTCCTCATGAAGGTCAAGCTCGATTATCCCTTCGACCCCGCCAGGCCCGAGCCTTACCGGTACTCCGAGATGGACGCCGCTCAAGCCGTACTCGCCTTCAAGGCCAGCACTGACTGGCAATACCCGGCCAGTGGGATGTAGGATCTCTGCGACCATGGTGACGATGGCCGATGCCGGGGCATAATAAGCCGAGCCTGTCTGGAGCAGCTCGACAATCGCTGCCCCGCCATTAATCGTCTCGTTGACCAGGTCCTCGATGACATGCTCGTCTGCTAGTTCCGTTAAAGCCTGGCCCTTGACTTTCACCAGGCGAGGCAAGGGCAGCATGGCCTCGCCATGGGCACCGATGACAATTGCCTCGACATCGTTTGGCTGACAGCCAAAACAGCTACAGACGGCAGTGACGAAGCGGGCAGTGTCCAAGACACCGCCCATGCCGAAAACACGGCCTTTGGGCAGGCTTGAGAGCTGGTAGGCATAGTTGACCATTACATCCATGGGGTTCGTGACGAAAAGGTACAAGGCCTCAGGCGACCTGGGCAGTGCCTCGTCGAGCACGCTACGCACAATGCCCGCATTAACGTTGAGCAGGTCCTCGCGGGTCATGCCTGGCTTACGGGGAACCCCCGCCGTGACGACGACGATATCGCTATCCTGGGTCATCGAGTAGTCTGAATAGCCTAAGACAGTGGCTTGAAAGCCCTCATTCCCCCGCATATGCATCATATCCATTGCTTTGCCTTCAGCTACGCCAGGCACAACATCGACCATGACGACGTCGGCCAGATCGCACGTCAGCAGGATATGGCTCGTCGTTGCTCCAACATTTCCAGCTCCAATAACCGAAACCTTGGGTAGGCTCATTCTATTCTCCTTATAAAATCCTAACTAGGCACTTGGTCGAGGCTCTTATTCTCCGGCAAGGGTGCTTTGCCGTTGCTTTGACTTGGAACGAGGCCGCCTTCGGTCTTGCTCCTCGTCCCATTGTTAGTTCTGCTTGACGTGCTGGAAGCTGGTTTACGCGGGCTGCTGGTGCTCGTAGCGGTGGCTCGCGAGCTGCCAGCCGACTGCCGCCTGGTAGCTGTGCTGCCGGAGGCTTTTGCCTCGGCTTTCTCTAGCGCCAACGGGCATTGGGTGTTCGGGCAAAGCTCCCAAGGCCCTCGGGCTGTCTGTACTATGACCTTGGGGGTGCCACAGGAGTCGCATACTTTACCGGCTGCCTTCAAGTCCCCCCTTTGGGGCAAAGGATAAGAGGTGTTGCACTGCTCATAGTTGCTACACCGAATGAAACGCTTTAAGGTACGCGGGTTCTTCTGGGTCTTCAGTACGCCGGCCCGTGCTTCTTCAGCGCAGACCGGGCACGGCCCAAGCTCGATCTCAGGCTCGATATTCGTGGGGCAATGAGGGTCGATGCATAGGATCAAAGGTCGCGCCCGGAAAACCGAGACCCGGATCTGTGGCTTGCCACAGACCGGACAAAGGTCTTCTACGGCCTCGATGCGGCCAGACGGCACCGGAAAAGTAACACTGCAGTCCGGCCAACCGGCACAGCCGATGAAGCTCGAACGCGTTTTAGCCGAGCTTTTCAACTGTAGGTCCCGTCCACAGTCCGGACATGCCCCAATGCGTGCATCAGCCGAGATAGCGTCAGACAAGGCCTCCCCTACTTCGGCTGCCCGCGGTATCAGCTCTTCCATGATCTCGGCCAACAGTGCCCGAGAGTGGTTTACCACAGTGTCCCGGGTGGTACTGCCAGCAGCTATGGAGCTCATTTCCTCCTCAAGGTTCGCTGTCATGTCCGGCGAGGTAATATGGGGAGCAAAACTCCCCAAGGCGGCTACGACGGCCATACCGAGCTGTGTCGGCTCGACCGGGTCGTTTTGGATATACCGGACTTCGATGAGGCGCTCAATGATCGAGGCACGGGTAGACTTGGTCCCCAACCCGAGTTTCTCCATTTCTTGGATCAGACGGCCTTGGGAGTATCGGGGTGGAGGCTCGGTCTGCCTCTGGTCCAGCTCGGCCCCAAGGAAATCGATGACTTGGCCCTCTTCTAGGCGGGGAAGCTGTTCGTCCTTCTTTAAGCCGTACTGGTATACCGCCCGAAAGCCTGGCTCGATCAAGACGTCGCCCCGGGCAACGAACAGCTCGCTGTTCACGTCAATGACTAGTTTCGTCCCCTCGACTATGGCTGCTTCGCTGAGCGTTGCCATAAAGCGACGGGCGATCAGGTTGTAGAGCTTCCACTCGTCTTGGCGCAGTGTGTTAGGGCTGCCGGCCCCGGTAGGGTAGATCGGCGGGTGGTCGGTCGTCTCTGTCTTTCCTCGCGTCGGCTTTAGCTGGGGGTTGGCCAAGAGGCTGTTCGCGTAGGCAGAGTACTGAGGGACCCTTTTTAGGATGCTGAGGGTCTCCTTAAGGTCGAGGGATGCCGGATAGACGGTGTTGTCCACACGCGGATACGAGATAAACCCAGCCATATATAGCGATTCGGCAAGGCGCATGGTCCTTGCTGGGGAGAGCCCTTCTGCAGCCGCAGCAGCCTGCAGCGATGTAGTGTTGAAGGGAGTCGGCGGCTTTACTTGGCGACGCCGTTTGTCGATTGAGCCGACCCGGCCAAGGCTTTGCCCCTCGACGTTGGCATAGGCCTGCTTGGCCTCGGACTCGTTCTTGAACTTCTCCACATTATGGGTCGCTTCGAACTCGCCGTCGGGAGTGTTGAACCTTGCCTTTAAGACCCAATAGTCCTCCGGGACAAAGGCGTTCCGCAACTCCTCGCGGGCAGCAATGATCGCCAAGGTAGGGGTCTGTACCCTGCCGGAGGGACGGACACGGCCAAAGCCGGAATACTTGGCAAGCGTCAAGTAGCGTGTGAGCACTGCTCCCCAAATCAAGTCGATGGCTTGGCGCGACTCTCCCGCTGAGGCCAGGTCAAAATCAAGCTCGCCCAGGCTGCTGAAGGCACTGTTGATCTCCTGCTTGGTAAAGGCCGAGTAGCGGGCGCGTGTTGCCTGCAGCCCGGGGGCGGCCTCCAGCACCATAGTCAAGGCGTCCCAGCCGATGAGCTCGCCTTCGCGGTCGTAATCGGTGGCTATAATAACGCTGTCGGCTTTCCCGGCAAGGTTCTTCAAAGAGCGGATAATGCCTTTTTCAGCGGGGTTCTTGATGACCGGGGCGTAGACCAAATAGGGCAGCGACTCCATTTTCCAGCCTTTCAAGTCGACTGCCTTCTCGCTGAAGGGCTTCTTTTTTTTGAATGGCGGCCTGGCTAGGCTTTTCGGTATGTCGGCAGTGACACTGACACCGTTGGCAGTCCCGTACCATCCTTTCGACTTGGTATAGGTCAGCTCTTCCGGAAAATCCACTTCGAGGATATGGCCTTTCAAGCCGATCGAGACCCAGTCCTCCCCCTCGTAGTCAAACCGGTAGACTGGAGTGTCATAGACTTTGTCCGCTTTGACTGTGCCCGCGGACAACAACTCAGCAATCTTTTTTGCTGCATCGTTTTTTTCTGTGATTACCAGACGCAAAATATTCCTTTCTCAATAAACATTCTCACCGTTTCCCCCGGTGACGTTTAATGTAAAACCGTTGTAACGTGCGCTATCCTACATCTTTTCAAACCATATTGGCAAGTAAGACTTTTATCACACACACCTTGTACCTAGCTGTTATTATTGACTATGAGAGTCTAATAAAAAAAGGAGAGTCGCATGAAAAAGGGTCTTTTTAATAATCGTGTTTGGCTGATGGCTTTCATTCTAACCTTAGTCTTGGCGTTGGTCGCTTGTTCAAACCCGAAAACCACCCGTGTAGGAAACGACCGGTATGGCTACTTTACTGTCCCAGAGGACTGGATAGAGCAAAACGACAGTTCAAATAGTGTTGAAAGCATTCAATATATCGATCCCGATAGACAAATAGCTATTACTTGTATAGTCTACACCACCGTGGACTTGACAGAGGCCTTGACCAATATACATGCCTTTATGGACACGAAGGAATTGGACGACATCCTGGAGGAGGTCATCACGCTCGATGGCGGGAACATCACATCGGTCTATAAGATCTACTTCCACTACCCCGAGCTAGAGACCTATATCGCCACATACCTCTTCGACGGCCCAGACGGGGTCACCCGCTATCTGAGCGCTGAGTCAAAAAACGACAGCATCGCCCAAGGCATAGACATAATCGAAAAAACCTACTCCTTGACAAAGTAGCCTGGCCTACCCCTGAAGGCGGCAGCCGTGGCCCTCGGCCACGCTTCGCTATAGCCAGCGCTCGCACCTAAGAGGCAAGCCAGTCAAGCTGGGCTGCTACAAGGCTCCTGCCGCGTCTGTAAGCCAGCCGACCCAGGCGTCCAGGCCCTCCCCGGTCTTAGCGCTCAAGGCAAATATGGGAGCTGACTGGTTCAGGCGAAGGACCGAGTCGGCAAAGGCCTTCTGATCGAAGTCGAAGAAGTCCGCGGCATCGATCTTGTTTAACAGGATGGCGTCGGCTTCTGCAAAGATGCTAGGGTATTTCAACGGTTTGTCGTCGCCTTCCGGAATCGACAGGATGAGGACTTTCAGATTCTCGCCTAAGTCGAACTCGACGGGACAGACCAGGTTTCCCACGTTCTCCACTATGACCAGGTCTGTCTGGTGCAGGTCCAAGGCGTCTAGGGCCTTGGCGACCATGGCAGCCTCCAAATGGCAGGCTCCCCCGGTGTTGAT
Source organism: Coriobacteriia bacterium (assembly GCA_009776725.1). Lineage (GTDB taxonomy): Bacteria > Actinomycetota > Coriobacteriia > Coriobacteriales > UBA8131 > WQXZ01. The sequence goes on along the minus strand of WRNE01000005.1, from coordinate 7,250 downwards.
CTGCACGGCAGCGACTCCTTGGGCCTTGACCAGCTGCGCATCGACGTCCGATGCTATATCGCCTTCAATCACAGCGATCCGGTACCTGTCTTTGAGCCGCTCGATCGTAGACAGTATCAACGAAGTCTTCCCTGCCCCTGGCGACGCCATGATATTGATCATCAAGACGTTTTCTCGGGATAAGGCCATACGGTTTTGCTCGGCCAATTGCTGGTTGTACTCCAAAATCGGCTTGTCAATCTCGATCTGCATCTTCCACCTCGATAGACTCGATATGTAGCTCACGGCCGGCCAACAGCTCGCAGGCCAAGGCATCACACAGCGGACAGCTCCGTCGATACTGGTCATGGGTGTACTCATGGCCGCAGACCAGGCAGCGTGACCGTGCTTGGACATTCTTTATCAGCAGCTCCGACCCTTCGGCGATAGTCCCCGGGCTTAGGGCCAAATGGGCAAACTCCATGGCTTCTGGCAACACTTCGGACAGTTCTCCGATCACCAGGGTGATACGGGTGATCCTGTCTGCGTTCTGGGCACGTGCAGCATCGATTGCTGTTGAGAGGACCGAACTCATAAGCGACGCCTCATGCATGTCGTTTAAAACCCGTCACCTTGATTCAAGGCCTGTCAACGGCCGAAAGCTGTTTTTCTTTTGCCAGCCGCCTGGAGATGACTATCCGCGAGATCAACAGGGACCCCTCGTAAAGCACTAGCATCGCAGCAAACATCAGTAACATCGTAATCGGGTTAGCGTCTGGGGTGACCAAGGCACAGACCGTCATCAGCACAATGTAGACCACTCTCCAGCTGCTCCGCAGTTTTTGGTATGGGATGATATTGAAAATCGTCAGATAAAAGACCACGATCGGCAATTCGAAGGCTACGCCAAAGCCTACCTCGAACAATAAGATGGTATTGATGTATTTGGGGGCCTCAGCTATGACTCGGGCGAAATCGGTGGTTTGACCAATCATCCATTCAAAGGCCGGGTCAAGGATCACCAGGTAGCAAAACGCCATGCCGGCAATGAACAAGAAGACAGCGACGAAGAAAGTAGGGATCACCCATTTACGCTCGTTAGGGTTTAGCGCCGGCAGGAAGAAGGCCAACAACTGCCATATTGTGACAGGGCTCGAGACGAGGAGGCCAAAGACAAAGGCCACCTGGAACTTCAAGGCAAAGCCGCCAAAGGGGTCGAGGATGATCAAGGACTCTTTTAGGCTGTTCAGGTCGTCTATTGAGCCGCTCTCAGAGATGTAGCGCGCAATGGGCTGAATCAGGAACAGTATCAACGAGTTTGACACTAGGTAAAGGGCTATGGTGGCTACCAGAAGCGCGGCTATGACTACTGTCAGACGTCTCCGCAGCTCGCCTAAATGCTCGAATAACGACATCTGCGCTGATCCGACCGGCATGGCTAGCCCTCCTGCCTGTTATCTAGGCTGGTCTTAGTCATCTGTGCCTTCCTCGGGGGTCTTACTGGCTGTCTGGCGTTGGGCTTCTTCGCCGTCCTGCCTTAGAAAGGACTCTTCTAAGCGTGCCCGCCGGGCGGCAAAACTATCATGAACAGCGGTGCTTTGGTCTCGGGCGCTTGCTGCCAGTCGCCTTTTGTTGGCATCGTCGACAAGGGCCTTTTGCAGGTCTGCTGGACCAGGCTTTCTTGCCTCTTCGGCTTCTTTAGGGCTAGTGAGGTGGTCTTCTGCCTGCTCTTTGGGTTCTGTCGGGGTTGGGGCACCTTTCTCGTCTGCTATGTCTGCGCTGGTGCTGTCTTTGGCCTTGTCGTCTGCGCTGACAGCTGCAAAGGGGTTCATCAAGGGCTCCATGTCCTTGATCGGGTCAAGGACCTCTTCCTTTAATACCTTGTTCATTTGGTCTTGGGCGTTTTGGAACTGCTTGATCATTCGCCCAATGGTCCGGGCGATCTCTGGCATCTTGTCAGGGCCAAAGATCAAGAATCCGAACAGTAAGATTATTGCAAGCTCTGTTCCGCCTATACCGAACAATTCATCTCCTGTACATTAGGCCGTTTTGGCCTGCAATCAGACCAACAAAGGGACTTGGGATCAATATAGCGCACAAGATGCACAACTGCTGAGGCCGATACTGGCTGTGGGAACGACCAGGATCAGTGCCAGGACGAGGCAGAGGATTATCTGCAAAGTACGGCTCTTGCCCTGCTTCTCGGCGCTTCGTGACTGACTGTTTGTATTCGCGTTTGCATTCGATCTCGGTCTTCGTTTCTTAGATTGAGCAGCCATACATCTACCAACATCCTCCTACAAGGGCTTACACAACGGTCTTCTCCCGATAATAACATCAATCGCGTAGTTTTATTCTCATTTCTTCGGCACGTGCCAAGACCCGCTCCCGGTCGACGCCGTGCAGGTGGTCGCCGTTGTAGAGGATGTTTCCGCCAACCATTGTCATCATAATGTTATCAGGGCCGACCGTGTGGACTATTGCCGAGTTCGGGTCGTGGGTAGGTGCTTGCGAGGAGTATTGCAGGCTCACGGCGATGATATCGGCGTCCTTGCCGACGTCCAGCGAGCCGATATGGTCGGCCAGGCCCAAGGCCTCGGCAGCGCCCAAGGTAGCCATGCGCACTAGCTGGGCAGACGTCATGAAATCGCTTTTGAGGTGCACTGCACGCTGTATCAGCAAGGTCATCCGCATTTCGGCAAAGAGGTCGGTGGTAGAGGAGGCTGCTGGCGAGTCAGTGCCCAACCCGATGCGCAGCCCCGCCCTGACCAGGTCGGGGACAGGGGCGATGCCCATTCCGAGCTGGGCATTGCAGCGGGTGCAGATCGCCACAGCCACGTCGTACTGCTCCAAGAAGCCGATGTCGTCCTCGTCGACATGGACGCAGTGGATCGCCAGCAGGTTCGGCACCTGGAACAGTCCCCAGTTGAGGATGTAGCGGATCGGCGAGACGCCGGTAGCCAGCCAAGGGGGCATGTCGATCCCATAGCCGCGCTGCATCTCCGTCGTATGCACCGAGAAGAGCGACGAGCCGTAACGGATGAAGTCGTACTCTTCCTGCGAGCCGGCCAGGTGGACTGCCACCGGGGTCCCGTCCATGGCATAGTCGCGGATCTCGTTGAAGACCTGGGGGTGGCACTTGTAAAGGGCTTCTGGGGCTATACCGATATATTGAAAGCCGTCAACTGCCAAAGACCTCCAGTCCTCGATCTCCTGGTAGGCCTCGTCCAGGATGCGGGGGACCTCTTTCTTCTCCATCGTACCCACCTCACGGTAGAAGATGCCCCTCAGCCCCACAGCCTTTGCTGCATGCAGCGAGGCGCCGGTGCTGGTAATGTCTGCCACTGTTGTGATGCCGGCACGCACGGTCTCTAAGGCCCCGAGCAAAGCGCTGTCCAACCAGTCCTGGTCGTTGAAGCGCTCCTCCTTCTCAGTCAGGGCAATCTTCCAGTCAGCATAGGCAACGTCTTGGATCAGGCCGCGAAAGGCAGAGTACTCCCAGTGGGAATGAGCGTCGACCAAGCCTGGCATCAGGACCGCCAGGCCAAAATCGGTTTGTGGCTCGTTGGGGTAGTCCCTCAGCAGGTCAGCTGCGGCGCCGACTGCTGCGATGCGCCCGTCTTTTACCAAAACAGCGCCGTTTTCAATATGGGGAGAACTGACAGGAACGATATACCGGGCTAAAAGCAACATATGACCTCCCAAGGCCGCGTACGCATTGACGTTCAACATTTAATTAGGCTCCCATTATATTCTTCATGATAAAATACTGCTACTTGTTTCGAGGCGAGGTGCAAATCCTCACCGGTGGTGGTGTAGCTGCTCGGCTGCTCGGTTGCTTGGCGACTGGCTGGGCGCTGCTAAGTCCACAAGCCATTTTTGGTTGATTTCGTTGAATTCGAAAACCGACGGTGACAGTCCGGATGAGAGAAACAGAGGCCTTCCATGCCTGATGTGGAGTTTCAATCAGTTACCTTTCATTACCCGGCTAGCCCTAACCATGGGGAGAAGCCCGCGGCAGGCTCTTCTCCCCCGATAGGCCCAGACGGCCTTGGGCAAACAGAGGTGCTCCAGGGTTTGACCCTAAGCATCCAGCGGGGCGAGTTCGTAGCGGTCATCGGCGCCAACGGATCGGGTAAAACCACGTTTGCCAGGCACATCAACGCGCTTTTGGTCCCAGACTCCGGTAAAGTCCTGACGGTCGGACTGGACACCAGCGACCCGCAGCAGCTGTTTGTCATCCGCTCGCACGCCGGCATGGTCTTTCAAAACCCCGACACCCAAATGGTCGCCAACATCGTCGCCGACGATGTGGCTTTTGGCCCGGAGAACCTGAACATCCTCAACCCGGAGCTGAGCGAGCGGGTCGAGCAGGCCTTGGCGGCCGTCGACATGCTCGGCTTCCTTGACGCGAACCCGGCCAGGCTCTCCGGAGGAGAGCGCCAGCGGGTGAGCATCGCTGGGATTTTAGCAATGCAGCCTGATATCCTCATCTTAGACGAGCCTGCTGCTATGCTTGACGTGCGCGGGCGGACAGCCATCCGCTCCATCGTTGACGAACTGAACCAAAAGGGAATGACAGTCGTCCTCATCACCCATTCCATGGAAGACGCCATACTTGCCGACCGGGTAATAGTCATCGACCGTGGCCGAGTGGCACTCGACGGCAAGCCGCTCGATGTCTTTCGCGAATATCGGCTGCTCGACGCCCTTGGGCTTGATGTCCCTTTTACCATGCAGCTTATAGAGGCCTTGAAGGACTATGGGATAAGCCTCTCTGTTAGCCTGGACAGCGACGACCTGGTGGACCAGATATGCAATTGGTTTTGGAACAATTAGGTTACCGCTATCCGGCCTCAGCCAACGACCAGTACGCCCTCTCAGACATCGACCTCAGCATCGGCGACGGCGATTTCATCGGCATTATCGGCCATAGCGGCTCAGGGAAATCGACCTTGGCCCAACTGGCTGCCGGACTCGTCCAACCAAGCAAAGGGCGGGTCTTGTTAGATGGAGAAGACCTGGCCAAGCCCAAAAACCGCCAAGGCCTGTTCACCCGCATCGGCCTGGCCTTCCAGTACCCAGAAAGCCAGCTGTTCGCTCCTACTGTATATGACGACATCGCCTTTGCGGCAAGGAACGCCGGCTTTTCTGACCACGATACCGACAAGCGTGTCCGTCATTGGATGGAGGCCTTCGACTTGGACTTTACGCGTTACGCCCAAAGGTCGCCTTTCGAACTGTCTGGAGGCGAGCAACGACGCGTCGCCTTGGCCGGCATCCTCCTCGTCGAGCCGGACATCTTGATACTGGACGAGCCAAGCGCTGGGCTCGATCCCGCTGGCCGGCGCAAGCTGATGGGGCTTATCCAAACATACCATGCCAGTGGAAAGATCGTAGTCATGGTCTCGCACTCCATGGAAGACATCGCCTACCTGACAAACCGGATCTTGGTCCTAAACGAGGGGCGCATCTTTTTCCAGGGCAGCCCGGAAGAGGTTTTTGCCCATGCCGACGAACTGGAAGCGATCAAGCTAGGAGTCCCCAAACCGGAGGCGTTTGCTGCAAGCCTGCGCCAAGCCGGCTTGGGCCTGCCGCCTTCCCTGCTTAGCGTCGAGTCTCTGGCTTTGGCGATTGCCGGCTTAAAAGGCAAGCCTCCTGCAGGCGGCCCCGATGAATGACTTTGGTTTTGGCAGCTATTATGCAGCCGGGTCGTTTGTCCATAGGCTTGACCCCCGGGTAAAGATCAACCTCCTGCTGGTCTTGATGGTTGCTATGTTTGTTGCGGACAGTTTTCTAGGCTTGCTTTGCGTGTGTGTCTTTATGCTGCTTGTCTGGTGGGCAGCCAGGATCCCTCTCAGCCTGGTCGGACGGTCCATTCTACCTTTATTGTTCCTAGTCAGCTTCCCCCTTGTCTTGAACATTCTGTTCCATAACGACGGCACACTGCTCTTTTCGTATGGGCCTTTGTATATTACTGACCGAGGCGTTTATCTCGGCGTCTATATGTCCTTTCGCCTCTTGTTGATGTTTTCATGCGGGATCCTGCTTAGCCTGACGACCACCTCGCTTTCCATTGCCTATGCAGTTGGAGAAATGCTTTCGCCCTTTGAGCGGCTTGGCTTGCCGGCCTATGAGATATCGTTGATGATCCGTATCGCGCTTAGCTTCATACCCGACATTTCAGACTCGTTTTACCGCATTCGAAAAGCCCAGCAAGGACGTGGCGCTGTCTTTGACAGCGGCAGCCCGATTCGCCGGGTCAAGGCCTTGGTCCCCTGTCTGGTCCCCTTGTTCGCACAATGCTTCCGGAATGCGGAGTACCTTGGACTGGCTATGGAGAGCCGTTGTTTCCATGGAAGCAGCCAACGTAGCTTTTATCGCGAATACCGTATTGGCCAAAATGACTTTATAGCTGTATTCCTAGTCGTCCTTGTGTTGTCGTTGACTGTTCTGACCAGGTTCATTGCTTTCAGCCACTTTTGATTACCACGGTCCCTACGCCTACGCCAGGCAAAACCAAGGCGAAGTGGGGTGTGGACGAAAAACCAGGGTCGAGTGATTGTGGACGAACAACCAGGGTCGAACGGCTGGGACGAATAGTCAAGCCTGGCTTGTTCAAGATTTGCGGTAGGGTACACTTTTAGTGGGGGTAAATTCGAGCGAAATAATTTGTTAGTCATAGTACACAAATTCCTGACCAGGGCTTTTGCAAAATGGCACTTTTTTAAACACTGAATAAATTGTACCCTATCGTCAATCTGGAGCACTTAGCCTTAAATAACGTGTTAGACGCAATATACTATAAATCTAGCATCTAGTTGATGGTCACTGGTGCCAGCGTCCCCTAACATGCATATTAAGCCAGGCTCATACAGACGCTTGATTACCTGCTATTTGCCTCTTCTGTCCAATTCCTCCTCGAGTGCTGCCAGCTCACGCCTTGTTTTACGCATACCGGTATAAGTAACCATGACAAAGACGAACATGATTACCCAGATCAGGGCATAGGCTGTTATCACATAGGGGGCGGCTTCTAGCACGGTGGAGTATATTTCAGCAAGCACTGGATCCATGGCTTAATCCTTTGTCTAGTCGTTTAGGCGGTTCTTCAACTCATCGAGCTTGATGCGCAGGCCCTGCTCGAAGAGCCTGTAGCGGTACAGGCCAAAGGCCAACAGGCAAATACCGGCTAGCGAGCATATAAAAGGGACCAGCATCGAGGGCGGCAGCCCGGAGTCACTGCGGAAAATCACCGGATGCACGCTGCT
>WRNE01000004.1 GCA_009776725.1 Coriobacteriia bacterium | reverse complement strand
ACCGGAAACAGGTCGTCGTTATAATAGACAACCTCGCCCAAGCCCTCGCCGCTAAACGAAAAGTACTCGCTTTCAAGATGACCAACTATTTGCCCTGTCGACGCTTCAAGTGATTCAGGGATAAGGATATATTTGCCTGTATCAGCAAACTGGGCAGCCAGTTCGTTTGAGATAAACTGTTCCACATACTCTTTTGATGCAAAAATTAGGGGGATTTCATCGTACAAACCAGTGACTCTGAGCGGGCTCCCGCCCATGTAGAAGAAGAAGCCATTATTGCCTTTCAGTTTTTCAAGTAATGCTTGGATAGTGTCTAATTCAAAGCTTACATTTTGCTGAGATTTTGTGCCTACATACTGTGGCTTTACATAAGACGCTGTATATAGGTTCTCAATCCGTTCTAAATATTGATCTTCTGTTGCTTCTAGACGAAGGAACCTGAAAACAGCATATGCACTGTTTATCGTATAGGAGGCAGTGAACAGTATCAGCATGACTCTAAGCAGGTAGTTCAGGCTTTTCCACTTCTTCAAAGGGCTTTTACCTTTGACAGCAAGATTTGCGTTGATCGAAAGAATGACGGCGAGCGTAACCGTGCTAAGTGACAATAAAACAAAGATAAGCATAACAAGTGATACAGCAAGGTTGTAAATCAAGGGTAGGGCATTTGACAGGCTGGTCTCAATGATACTGTAGTAAAGAGAGGTAGTTGCCAGCACATTTATCAGGAAAACAAGGACAATCTGCCTCAATACATGCTTGTTGAAAATGTCTTTTGTGCTGTAGCCTTCCAGCTTCATGAGCTGGATAGCCTTTGTCTTTTTGGAAAGGATGGCGTTTAGGCCTAGTACCACCATACTTGCCGTCAATGCTACGAACAGCATTTCTTGAAGGAAAGGAGCGTTCTGGTTTCCCATATGAAGGTGTAAAAGCATCGTTGTGAAGCTCAAGTTCGGATAGGCTGCTTTGATATCGGCAGTGAAAGCCGCATAGATATAATCCTTGTTCTCGTCGTAAGTGACTAAGTGGTATGGATAGAATACCGACTTGTTGCCATTGCTAAAGTCATCTAAGTAATAGATCTTGAAGTTCTCGTTCCTGATCGGGTTATAGATCACCCCCTTAGCTTCGCCGTCGTTACTGAAATAGTACTCGCCTGGTGAGACTGACGTAAGTGCTCCCTCTGTCAGAGGGATATTGTGTAAGTACCATTCGTCATCAGTGTATAGCCAGATGATTAGATCATGGTCTATGTCAAATCTTTGATAACAGTTCAGGTTGTACTTGTCTAACAATTCTATGAAATACTTCTGGAACTCTCTGGTTTCGCTTTCATCAAGCTCACCGCTAATTGCAAAATAATAGACCTCGGGATCAGGCGCAAAAGTAGTTATGTTGTTAAAAACTAAAACATCATACTGCTGAAGCGCCAACCGAAAGACGAACAAGCTGTTGATCACAACTAGAACAGCCAATGCTTTTTTCATTGAGTCCCCCTGTTAGAAAACTAACGCTAAACACTACATGCTAGTCTTTTTATAACATTTTATATGTAATAGTATTGTTGTTTCATTGTATCTGCCTTAAACCAATGATATCTAGATAATTGAATAAAACGTGGTATTTTTAACGTGAAACTGGGTTGGGGTGTAATTGTTTGATCTGATTTCACTCACAGCTTTCGATCGAAGGTTGAGTCAACCAAAGAGCACGATAAGGTTAGCAGAGCTGTTTCTGTCTGCACACTGGCTCTATTCACAAAAAGTTGCTGGTTTAGATGCAGATGTTGGATACCACACGCTTTTGACAACCAAAATGACTTCTTTTTGCCTATTTTGGTTGTCAAAAGCGTGTGGTATCCAACCTCCTCGCCCAATTCGATGCCCTATGGGGCGAAAAAGAAGCAGGCCCTCCTACGCTCCCAGGCTTTGCGCCTGTGCCGAGGCGCGTCAGGAGAGCCTTTGCCTCATGTATAGCTGACAGCAAAACCTGACACATGTCTCACTCTGTAACCAGGGCATACGCCGAGATCCTCCGAATCCGGGCAGCAATAAGCATGGCAAAGGCATAGGACAAGAGCACCATCAGCACACAGACGGCTACCGTCAAGGCTAGCGGCGCCGGCAGGGAGGCGGTCATAATGCCCATACCCCTAGTCAGCGCCACGAACAACGAGTTGAAGCCAAATACGCCGGCCAAGCCTCCCAAGGCGACGCCGATCACAACTACTGGCATCAGATATAAGGCAAGCTGGTTCATCAGCTGAAAAGTCGTAAAGCCTAAAGCCTTTTGAATGCCCAGCTCACGGCGTTGACGCAGTATCACGGTCTTAAGCACCAGGTAAAGCACCAGGAAGATCACCAGTACAGTCACCGTGACCAGCACAATTGCAACCATCAAGAAGATATCGCCATACATGCCCAACTGGGCGTCTAAAAGCTCCTTGAGGTTGATCGAGCTGTCCAGGCGCGAGTCGAAGCGAGAGTTGATGCTATCGACGAACTCGCCTGTGAGCTCGTTGTCGATCAGGTAGACATAGAGCTCTGTCGGCTCGAAGTCGGGCTGCACCCGTAAAAAGCCCTCGATGGTCATAGCACTGATGATGCCCCCGTTGTTCACTGACTGGACCAGGCCTACAACCAGGTAGTCGGCACTTTTCCCGGGATGTGTGACCCTGGCGGTGTCCCCAATGCTAAGTCCGCTTAAACTGGAAAGTGTGCCGCTTAGACAGATCTCGTTATCGTGTATGGGATAGCGCCCTGCGTAAAGCATCGCGCCTTCCAGGAGGCTGAAGTCCTCGACGATGTTGTTGTAGACATACTGGTCGCCGATCATGATGGAGGAGTCTTGGTTATAGCATGTCTTTCTTACATTATTATCTTTATCGATAGCTGCTCTGACCAGGCTGGCGTCTTCAGGGGTCTTGAAGACGAAAGCGGCATCGGGAATCTCGCCGCCAATCAACTGGGAAAAGGTATCTTTTTTCACTCCGAGGTTGTCATAGACTGCCAGGCTGGCTACTGCTGAAAAGCTCATTACCGTCACGATCAGCACAATCATCACCATCTGGCCTTTGGATTGAAGAGCGCTTTTTAAAGCCAGCTGCCAAGTGAGGGAGCCTCGTGCCTTGTCCAGCGAGAAGCGGTTCTTCTTAAAGTTATGGGTCGTGAGTCCCTGTCGGAGAGCGGTCAGTGGCTGCAGGCTGCGGATGCGCCTGGCCGAGAGCCAGGTGACGACAAGCACGGCCAACAAGATGGAGGCCAGTGCAATTGCCGAGACAGCCGGGTCGAAGCCCTGCTGCCATTGCAAGGCTGTCTGCTGCTCGAGCGTCCTGGAGACGACCGGCAACAGGGTATAGGAGCAGGCGATGCCGGCAACCGAGCCAACCAAGGCAATTGACGAGAACTGGATGACAGTAGCCGACAGCAGCTGGCTGCCTGTGTAACCGACAGCCTTCAAGGCGCCGATATTGGTGATGGCCTCCTCGATGCTGTTGCGGATCCTAAAGCGGACGACCAGCAAAGATACCAGCACGATCATGCCAGAGAAAACGACAAGAATGACCGATGTGATGCCAGACATCGAGGTACGCAACTGCTTGACGCTGCTGTAGGTCAAGGACTGGGCATAGAGGGTGTCGGCCCTTTCGACCTCGGTTTTGTAGAAGAACTCCTTTAGGCAGTCCATGAACAAAGCAGTGCTGTCTTCAGGGTTCGACATCCTCGCCCTGACCACCATGCATTCAACAGCAAGGCCTCTCGCTTCTAGGGCCTGGTAGCCTTGCTTTGACAGGTAGGCCTGGTAAATCTGGTTGTTGATCGAGCCAAACATGATCTCTTCGGTAAAGCCGGTGATACGATACCGTAAAACCTTGTCCCCTAAAGTCATCACCATCGTGTCGCCCAGCCCATAGCCGCCGGACTTGAACATATAGGGCAGACAGACCTCATCTTTAGCTAAGGGCGGCCTTCCCTCCACCATGGTCAAGTCGTTCATCTGGCGCGGGCTATCAGCATCCACAAAGAAAAAGACCGCCGGCATCTTGCCTCCGCTATAGGTGATGTCCGCCCAAAAGGACAGGGAAGGCTCAGATTCCACCTCGGTCACTCCCGGGTATCCCTGCAAATAGTCAAGCTGGGACTGCGAGAACAGGCGCTTCTCCTCAAGTAGGGCATAGTGCGGCGCGTGCAAAGCCTCGCTTCGTTGGTCGAAAAAGTCACCGAAGCCGACCATCAACAAAAGGCCGAGGTTGAGAAGCATGGCAGATATCAAGGCAAAAGCGAGCAAGCTCGCAGCCTGGCTTTTGCTTTTGCGTAGGTTCGCGGTAATGATAGGCATTAAATTCTTCATCTTGATTGTCTTCTTTCTAAACAGCGTCCAATTCATGGGGATAAGAACAACCTGTCTTACCAGCCCATTCCTACTAAAAACGACCGAAGGTCCTCTCTGCGGGCCTCTCCGGAGCCTGGCTGGTCAGAGTAGCCGCCGAGGTCGTACTCTCCGCAGATCACCCCGTCTTTCAAGTAGAGCACGCGGTTTCCACGCAAGGCGGAGTTGATGTCGTGGGTGACCATCACCACGCTTTGCCCTCTTTGGTTCGCCTCCGTCATCAGGTCGAGCACTGCGATGCCTGTCGCATAGTTCAAAGCCCCCGTCGGCTCGTCGGCGAAGAGCATCACCGGATCGTTGATCAAGGCCCTGACAAGTGCGCCTCTTTGGGCTTCTCCCCCTGAAAGCTGAGCCGGGAACTTGTGATAGTCCTGCTCGCTTAGGCCTACCTGGCCAAAGAGCTCAATAGCCCGTGCCGCTACCTGCTTGCGGTTCTTGTTGACCAAGAGGCCGCTAGCCATGACGTTGTCCATCAGGCTCATGTTGTCGCAGAGGTAGATTTGCTGAAAGACGAATCCGCAGTTCTGGCGGCGGAAGACCGCTAGCTGGTCGCTGGACTTGTCCGAGATGCGCTGGCCGCTGAAGGTGACCTCGCCCAAGCTGGGGGTGTCCATGCCGGAAAGCGCGTAAAGCAGGGTCGACTTGCCCGAGCCCGACGCGCCCATGATCACGGTGAAGTCGCCCCGGCGGATCTCTAGGTCGAGGTTACGCAGCACATGCTGCTGCACCCCGGCACTTGAGAAGGTCTTGCATAGCTTGTTGGTGCTGATGATGATATCGCTGTTGCTGTTGCTCATTTTGTATCTCCCACTCTGCAAAGCTGCTCGCTTAACACTTCTAACTGTAAAGCTCTTGTCTTGCTACTTGCTATTAAGCCACGCCGGTCCTTAACAGGTCTTTACATAAGCCTTAACTGATCCTTAAATCTTTGCGGCTTGCTTGACTGGCGGCTTGTTTGGCTGGCGCTAAGCGAGTGCGGTTGGGAGGGGCTGCTTGGCTGCGCTATTGTTTATGGGTGAAGCAGGGTTTTGCTGAAAATCATGCCGGACTTGCCGGTCTCTGCAAAGGAGCCGGATTCGCCCGCTAGCCGTCCAGCCTCAGCCAGAAGCAGACTTCGAAGCCCGGCTTGGCGTTCATGCATTCTAAGCGCCCGCCCATCCGCTCGACTAGGTAACTGGCGATAAAAAGGCCCAGCCCGTAGCCGTTTTGGCCCGTAGCTGAGGAGCCGCGATAGTATTTCAAACGCAGCAAAGGCAGTTCCTCGTCGGGCACGCCCGGCCCAAAGTCACGCAAGCTGACCCGCAGGCAGTCATCGTCGACCTCTGCGGCAAGCACGATTTGCGTACCAGCGTATTTGTATGAATTGGCGATGATGTTATCCAGTACCTGGGCCAGGCGGGACGGGTCAGCAAGCACAAGGCAAGCCGGAATATCTTCTATATGGAGAAGCCCCTGGTAGTCAGCGCTTTTGGCAATCTCTTCGATCTGGCTGCTTGGGACAGCTGCTACCTGTACGCTTAAGCTGTCCAACTCCGCAAGCGTCGTCTGGAAGAGCTCGGTCACCAGGCTCTCGATCTGGGAGGCCTTTTCTTGAATGGTCTTCAGCTTTTGGACTGAGCCCTGGTCAGCGGTAAGCTCCATCAGCTCTGCTACCGCCTTGATGGACGAGAGAGGGGTCTGGATGTCATGGCTCAGCGAGGCAACCAGCTCGCGCTTGGACTGCTCGGCTGCCTGCTCGCTTAAACGCGCCCGTTGGAGCTCGTCGCGTAACAGGTCAAAGCTCTCTGTGAAGGCGCCGAAGGCGTTGCCCTTATCCATATTCAAAGGCTCGTCCAGCTCCCCGGCGGCAAGCCTGACGGCAAAGCCCTGCATGTTGTGAAAGGGGCGGAGGACCTGGCGGTCAAGGCTAAAAGCAAACACTGCCATGACTGCTGACGTCGCTGCCAGAATGGCTGTTAGGGCTATCAAAAGGCTGTTACGGTAGGCCTGTAGCTGGGCGTTGATGTCGTTGGCGATGATCACCTTGCCTAGCACTTCTCCATCTAATGTTATATCGACTATCGAGTCGCCTCTGCGCAGGGCAGTGAAGACATCCTCAGAAAGGCCGGCCTTGGTTGCGTACAAGACGTTTCCTTGGCTGTCGATGACCACATAGTCATGATCGCTCTTTGGGGCTTGGAAGCCTGGCTTGCTGAGCGAGCCGAACTGGTCGCCGAGGCGCATAGCCAAGTCGTTGGCCTGCACTGGGTCTGCATTGATCGTTGGGCTAGGCAACAAGAAGAATGCGCACATCAAGCCGGCGGCAAGTATTGCCATATAAGCCAGCAGGTAGTTACGGGCCCTCACTGGGCATCGCCTGCAAACAGATAGCCTGTCCCCCAAACCGTCTTGATCAGCTGCGGCTTGTTGGGGTCGTCTTCCAGCTTTTCCCGCAGGCGGCGGATGTGCACGTTTAGCGTGTTGTCGCTGGTGATCGAGTCTTCCCAGACCCTCCTGAACAGCTCCTCTTTGCTGATCACCCTGTTTTGATTCTTCATCAGATAGCTTAAAAGCTTGAACTCCATCGTCTTCAACTCGACGTTTTGGCCATCCAGGCGAAGCGATTGGGCTGCTTCGTCTAGTACCAGCCTGCCGATGGTCAGCGTTGGTGACGGCGCGCTGCGGTAGCGGCCTAAGACCACCTTCACTTTTGCCAGTAAGACAGATAGCGAGTAAGGTTTTTGAATGTAGTCGTCTCCGCCGATGGAGAGCGCGAGGATCATGTCGTCGTCGCTTTGACGGGCGCTGATGAACAGGATGGGGATGTCTGTCACCTCGCGCAGACGTTTGCAAAGGTCAAAGCCTGAGGAGCTGCCGAGGTTGATGTCGAGTAGAATCAGGTCGGCGCTGTTGGCTTGCAAAAATCGCATGCATTCCGTATCGTTGCTGACCCAGTAGGCGCTTATGTCGAACATGCCGAAGTATTCGCAGGTAGACTGCGATAAAGCTTCCTCGTCGTCTACTATCAGGCAGTCGTATCTCATCTTTTCTCCCCATAAGGTGTAACGCTTTTCCAAATTGGCACTTCTGTCATCATATCAAAACATCAGCCGAGAAAAACGAGCCTTTTTGCTAAGCTGGATTCTTTGGCGAGACCGATGAAAACAGATTGGCGTTGTAGCGGTACCTTCGAGCCAGTATGCTTATCAAGGCATGGCAGCCTTGGCTTTCAAAGCTTCCCTGGAATAGAGGCTTGCCCCACTTTGTGGGATACCATACGCTTTTGACAACCAAAACGGGCTATTTTGAGCCATTTTGGTTGTCAAAAGCGTATGGTATCCAAACATTACTAAGAATTGGCTGGCATAACATGGCATGAAGCTATGCCAAAGCCTAACAAATAATAAACTATCAATAGCTATTGTTATTTTTCTAAAGCTTCTTCTTGTATGATGCAGTAATAAACCATCCAAGGAGGCTTAGTGCAAGAAATAATAACAATATTTAATACAAGTCTGAGCAGACAGGCTCTTCGCAAACAAGTAAAAGGAGGCAAACTAATACGCCTTTTCCGCGGTGCTTATGTGGAAGCCTCAAGTTATGAAGGCTTAGACCTAGCTGGAAAGTACAGGGTTCGGGCAAAGGCTTTTCTGGCTATACATCCAAAAGTCAAAGCTTGGGGCGTCACTGCAGCAGCACTTGATGGGGGCCCGGTGCTTTCAACAGCGTCCTTGCACTTCTCTGCTAGGCCCGAGTATATGAAAAGCAAAGCAGACGGCTGCCACTTTCACCTAGAGCTTCCACCCACGCCCGTTATCAACAACCATGTTGCGCAAATGCTTTTTGAATGCGCCTTGACCTCCCCGCTGCCAGATACGCTCATGGCAGCCCATTTCATTCTTCACCGCCATTCAACAGCTGCAAGGAAATCCATGGTAGCAAGCCGGGAAATTGATGGGAAGACGACCGAAGCGCTTGTTTGGCAACCTCTTTACGGAGAAGACCATAAGGTTAGCGCACCAAGCGAACCAAGCTTAAGGAAGCTCAATGCCAAAAACATTGATTTCCTAGACACATACACTGCTGCCCGCAAGACCCCCTTCTCTTCGCCTGCAGCAGAGCTTTTCTGGTTTGACTATGCACAGCTTTGTGTAGCCCATAATGCGAAACGGGCAATCAGCAAAGCTGTGCGGGCGGGGCTATATTTCACAGACCTGCCTGAGTCACCGGCAGAGTCTCTCTTTGTTGCCCGTTGTGTGGAGCTTGGCTTTGCTGTCCCCTATCTGCAAGCCAACATCATTGACCCAGCAAGTGGGCAGCTTTTGGGTCGCGTTGACGGATTGTGGCCTTCTAATGCAGTCCGGCGAAACATGTACCAAAGCGACAGCAAGTATGGACGCTACTTCTTCAGCAAACAACACGGAGACCAGGAATCTATCATCGTCGAGTTTGACGGCCAGCTAAAATACACCGATGATTACGTCGCTGCCCTGGACAGGGAGCGAAAAAGGCAAAATGCTATCAGCAACCTTGGGTACCGCTTTGTACGCATCAGTTGGGAGGACCTCATGCAAGTCAAGCGTTTGCATTCGATACTCACTCAAGCACGGGTGCCGCTGGCAGATGGCAGGCGTTATCAGTAAATAAACTTGACAGCGCTAAAACCATCATGGCGCTGTCAAGTTTTTGTCTGCGGTTATGCTTTTCTCCGCATAAAATCAATAATAGCTGTAGCGGATCTTTTCGAACTCGTCATAGATCCAGCCTGTACGCTCGGCCACAACCGCGTCTCCGGGAGCACCCATCATGTAACCGCCGAAGGCGTAGCCGCCACCGGGGGCCAACATGTCGCAAACTTCGCGGACATAGGCGCGGATTTCTTCTTCGGTGTGCTCGGGCTTGCAGACCCGGTCGTCGTTGAAGCCGCCGCAAATAGCCAGTTTCGGGAAGCGCTGCTTGATTCCCACCAGGTCGTTCATGTACTCAGCAGGGTTCCAGGCGTTGTAGCCCATGTCTACGATGTGCGGCACGAAAGGCTCAAACAGTCCACAATTGTGGTGCGAGGTCAAACATCCGGCCTCGACATAAGGAGCAATCGCAGCACGCCAGACCGGCTCGAAGATATCCTCGAACATCTCTAGCGAGACGAAGGGCGCGCGCTCGTGGGCAATGTCGTCGCCGCCACCACCGGTCTCCGGCTTGAAGTAGTAGATGAAGTTCTTGGCTAGCTCGACATTCAAGCCCAAGATGAAGTTGAGAAGGTCTTTTACCTCGTCAGGCTCTTCGAAGCAGGCAATCAAGCCATTGTCGAAGCCCATGAATGAAACGAGCATTTGGAAGTAACCGTTGCCAACCGAGGCCATGCCAGAAAGAATAGTGTCTGGATCCCAGTTCGGCAGCTGTGTGTCGGCGAGGTACTGCCAGTCGATGTTGTCAAGGACGGCTGGCCTTTTGATGATGTCCCGCCATTTAGTGATGTCTTCTAAAATGAATTCACCTGGCTTAGGGATTGGGCCGTTGTTCGCGTTAAACTCGCGGACATAAGGGACGCCGAACATATCCTTGCGTTCGGTGTCATCTCCCCAGTCTCCCATTAAACCGCCGAGGTCTGGGCCCATCCGGGCGCCGCCAAAACCAGCACTGCCGTCCATCATGGCAGGCACATACTCGGGAACTTCTCCCCTCAATAAACGTAAATAGTTCTCTTTTTTTGACAATGTGGGCATTAAAGTCCTCCTAACCTATTCAGTGTCTTATAAACTGCTATCGCCAGCTTGACCTGCTCGATGGACAGTAAGTCAGTCTGAAAGTCTCACTTGCAACCTGATCTAAAAGCCATCTACAAGCCAATCCCTTCGTTATTTTATGACAAGCAAAAGGACGTGGCAGGCTTTTCACCTTATAGCTGCAAAATAAACGGAACAGGCTTGGACTTATAGTGCTGCCCGCATATTAGGTGGGTGGCAAGTGGGGTGGTGAATGGAGGTGGCGAGAATGGTTCGGCTTAGACAAGCCCCAGTGCTACAAAACGACCGCACAAAGCTAGGGACAATTAAGGACCGAGTCTACTAAAGCTTGAAACTCAGCGATCGTTTTTGGCCTTGGTATGTCGTTTGAGCAGTCTAGCTTGTCGCTTATACTGTCCCAAGCCTCGTACAGCAGCGGCTTTTTCAGTCCTGCCTGTACAAGCGTTTCAGTCATCGCAAAAACCTCTTCGACCGGTGCGTCTGCCAGAATCTCGCCTTGGCTAAAGACGATCGCCCGCTTGGCGATGCGATAGGCAAAATCAACATCATGGGTCGAAATCACAATGGCTATGCCAAGCTTGCTGAGCGTCAGCAAGACCTCCTCTAACGCCAAAGCATTCTTCGGGTCAAGGGACGCCGTTGGCTCGTCAAGCAAGATCACTTCCGGACGCATCGCTAGAATATCGGCAATACTTACGCGCTTTTTTTCCCCACCGCTTAGGTACTGAGGCGCATAGTCACGGTAGTTTTCGATGTTCATCTGGGCCAAAGACTCATCGACTTGCGCCTTTACCTGGTCAAGGCTCAGGCCTAAGTTCATTGGCCCGAAGCTGACTTCGCTTTCGACGCTGCCTGCGATTATCTGGCTGTCCGGGTCTTGAAAGACCAAACCGACCGCCTGGCGCTGCCGGCTTACGTCCTTTTTGCTTTTGCCAAGCTCGTCTCCATGTAAATAAATACTTCCTTCCTGAGGCTGTAAGACACCGTTCAAACACAGGAAAAAAGTACTTTTCCCAGCGCCGTTGCTACCCAGGACAGCAACTAGCTCCCCAGCTTGAAAGCTCGCCGACACCTTGTTTAAAGCCAAATATCGGTCGTCGTACCTAAAGCTAATACCGGCTACTCGCAACAGTTCAGTCATCGCAGGGGCTCTCTCATATGGGGATAAGAGCAAGCATGCCCGTAGTTGCTATCAGTCCCAGGCTGAGGCATCTCTGTACCCAGCTGATACTGCGTTTTTGTACCAAAAAGCGTATTCCCGAATCAAAGCAACGGCTTTCCATGGCATCGTAGTTCGTACTTGCCAGTTGATGGCTGCGTGCCAGCAGGTTTGCGTAGATATAAGAGGTCGTGCGCAGGCTGCTGCGGTAATCACTCATTCCTAAACGGCTTTTAGCGGCATCGAACATCTCGTGATGCAGAGCCAACAAGATGAAAATGTAACGGTATATCAAATACATCAAATCTATAATAAGTTCAGGTAAATGCATACGGCGCAAGGTGTTGATAATGTCTGACATTGGTGTGGACATTCCGATGAGCAACAAGCAGCTCAATGCTCCAAGCGCTCGGCTAACGACTAGCAAAGTGTTTGCCTGTGCTTCGGCGCTTACAGTCAGCCAGACACCAAAAGCATATACATTTATAAGACCGGTAGGCTCTGCCTGCAACTCAAATAATAAAGCAAGTCCACCGACAAGCAGGAAGGATAATGGCAAGGCAAGGATCTGCACATACTCATGAAGTTTCATGCCCCCAACGAAAACCGCAAGAACCAACATCACTAACATGAGGTAAGCCCCAGTCAGAGGCTGTCTCGATACAACGCCTAGGATAGTCAAAATGAATAAAGTCGCAATTTTTAACGTGGCATTGACAAAGCGCAACTTGGAAAATTGGGCTACTACGTCAATGGAGATAAAATCCATGTGCTTATGGCGGTTATTAATATAGAGAAAGGCTGCCAGGCTGACGCTGAGGCTGATATTTACGGGCAAAGGCAGCCTTCCATAAAACAGGCCGTATATAAAAACGACACTTAATAGCGCAGTGGTCATTATCGCTGATCGCTTCCCGGTCGATGCTTCCAATCAGCTTTCAAAAGCCTTGGAGCTATCGGCTTTTTTATCTGTGGCCTCACTTTGTGTCTCGGCTTTGCTTTGCAGCTCGTCCTCGCCAAACCTTTTGCGTGCCACTAAATAGCCGAAGCTATATGCGATAATCCCGACCCCGATTCCTGTTTGGATACAAAAGAAAAGGGTCTCCATCTCACTGGGCAGCTCACCGCCGATCAGGGTCTCTAAGACGGGGGTAAACCATGGCTCATACCCTTCAGAGACTTCTTCGACCATTTCGCTGCCTGCGCCATCACTGCCTTCAAACTCAGCCCCCCGCAGCAAGAAAAGCGGGAACATGACCAAAAGGACAGTTATAACGATAAGCGTGATGACTAAGCCTTTTTTGCTTTTTGGGTTTGTGTTCACAGTAGCCATGTCAGTTTGCCTCCGCATAAGCCGTATTCGCTAGTTCTCGCTGGGCATAGCTTTCCATACCAATGACCACCAGCACAGTTAAAAAACCCTCGACTAAGGCTAAAGGTATTTGAGTCGGGGCAAACACTCCTAAGAACTTGACGGCACTAGCCATCACTCCGCCTACTTCGCTGGGGTAAGCTAGGGCTAATTGAAAACTCGTTACACAGTAGGTCAACAAGTCTCCGAAAGAGACAGCGATAAACACATTGGCCAGCCTGTTTAACTTAAGCGTCCTGCCTGCTCGGAATAAGACAAAGGTCACAAGCGGCCCGGCAATCGCCATGCTAAAGGTGTTCGCCCCAAGGGTCGTCAGACCGCCATGAGCGAGAAGTATGGCTTGAAAAATCAAGACAATGATCCCAAGTACGCTTGTCGAGCTGACGCCAAACAGGATAGCTGCCAGCCCAGTGCCAGTCATATGGCTACAGCTGCCAGTGACCGATGGTATTTTTAGTGAAGAGATAACGAATATAAACGCTCCAGACATTGCCAGCAAAATCAACTGGCGACGATCGTCGTTAGTTATCTTACGAAGTCGTATTACACCAAAAACCACAAAGGGCAGGCTAACTGCCCCCCAGGCTACACAGTGGGCTAATGGCAAATAGCCCTCCATAATGTGCATTCCAGTTGCTACTTGAGGCATAGCAAAAAAAGCTGCGAACAGCACAGAGAGCTTAAAAGCTGTCTTTTCAAAACGGCTAAAACCCTTATAGGTCTTAACAAAACCAGAGCCGGGTGCAAAAGGCTCCATCCAAAAAAGATGCTTATTGCTTTCTTGCGCCTGCTCTTGTCTAACATATAACAAACTATTCAAACCAGTTGGTGTCTCGTTAAGCTTCCGCATCGGGTTGATGTGCTTAAAGCTCATACTTCCTCCTACCCTTACGTAATTTATAAATAAAAAAGCCCCTCAACTACACGTTAAGAGGCTGACATTATGGATAACGATCCATAGGTCCGTACCTCCTCTATCTCTCGTAGATTCATCTGGTACAAAAACAGGCAGTTCTTCTGACTTCAGCTTCGACGTCTGCTTTTAACCTTCCCAGTTTCCCAGTGGCTTGACTTACAAAGCAGACTCCACCTCACAGCGGCGGGACCGCGCGGGATTCTCACCCGTCTTCTCTTTTCACCTGAAGCATGCTTCAGGCACCTGTTTTTTGCTCGCCTTTGCGAGCTGCTCTTTAGTTGTCAAGGTATATTCGCTGTTAACCAGTGCCCTAAACTAATCTGTGCAATAATAACACAGCTATTGTTGTGATTATCCAGTTATTTCTATTTCGGATTAATTAATTAAGGATGATACATGGGTGACAATGAAACTGCTTCATACTGGGACTCCCAGGCTGACGCCTTACATGCCCAAAGAAGCGAGTCACTGGGGAGTGACGAGCTGATAATTTGGGAAAACGCCTTAAGCCAAGCCCTCCCAACAGGCAAGTCTCTACGCATCCTAGACGCTGGCACAGGAACAGGGTTCCTGTCAGTTATCCTGTCGTTAATGGGTCATGAAGTCGTAGGGGTCGATATATCGCCTGTGATGATTCAGTGTGCCTATGAGACTGCTGCTATGTTCGGGCAGCGTATCGAGTTTCGCATTATGGACTGTGCAAACCTTGATTTTCAAAATGAAAGCTTTGATGCTGTGGTATGCCTCGAGTTGATGTCGTCTTTGCCAGATGAAAGGCCGGTTTTAAGCGAGTTCAAGCGAGTACTAAAGACCGACGGGCACCTGATAGCTATCGACAGAGGCGACCTTCCCATCGGCAAATACATCGCTTCGGGCTTTACCCATTGCAGGATTGTCCGCCTAGACGGCTTGAAGGCCTCCAACGGCAGCGAGGGCCTAAGCGCCTTGACTGCCCGAAAGCCAACGCGTAACGAGGCTCGCGACCTTCCCCAGATCCTGTTGTTCAACCGCCACCTCCAAACAGCCAAGCGGCAGATCCAGCTCTACCAGAACTGGTGCAAGCGCAATGATATTGCCTATCAGGATTATTCTGTTTTAAACTTCATCTCCCACCATAGCAATGGCGCCCGGCCTTCAGACATCTCCAGCGCTCTGGTCATCCCCCCACAGACCCTGACTGGAATCCTCTCCAGTTTAGAAACAAACGGCCTAATACTCCGTGAAGTCAGCGCCAAAGACCGTCGAAGCTCGGTAATCTCGTTAAGCGATGCAGGCGCCAAACGCATCGTCTCGCTCCAAGACGAGCTAAGGCTGATCGAAGAAAAGGCCTTTGCTAGCTTTAATACCGATGTATTGGCGGACTTAAGTGCTACCAGCGACCTTGTCTATAAGGCCCTCAGTGACGCCTTTGGAGAGGGATAAGCTTTTTATAGGGATAGGACCACCGCGGTTTATCAGTGACTTCAAGTCATCATAGATACTGCTAATGACAGGAAGTCACTGATAAACGAGTCATTTGAAGCATTTCAACTGTTCGGTCAGATAGTCTTCATGCTGCTTTCTGTCTGATGAGATCAACTCAAAGACTAAATAGTCTGGATTAATATAATCGACTAATCCTGCAATCCTGTCTGATATAAAAGGCTGGTGGCTGTCTACAGTTAGAATATGCTCCATAATAGCCAGGCGGCGATGGTGGTAGTCTCCTGCGATGGTAAATGGATTCTCCAGAACACTCTCAATGTATTCTCCGCTCAAGCTTTGATGCAGATGCACGCCCTTGATAAAATCAAGGTCGTCGTATTGGCTGAGCGTCTGATAAATGAAGTCGATTCCTTCGTCTTGGCTACGGATCGACGGCTCAGTCTCCAAGAGGTGGCCGATATCAAGCATCACACCACAATTTGGATAGTTTACCCCAGCTAAAAGGCGCCTAAGCATTTCTGGGTCACGCAGCGTCAAGCCAGGCCATGGCAAGTTTTCAAACAAGAGAGGAATGGGGTTTTCCCAATCGATAAAAACCTCGTTGACTAACTCGGTTGTAGCGTCAATGACCTCAGGGTCGGAGTAGGGGAACTCTCGGGTAATCGTTCCTTGAATGGTCATATCAGCAACATGCAATACCATATACTCTGGACTGTATTGTCTATAAAACTCAAGGTTTTCGTTATACGCATGGATGATCGCTTTGCGGTCGGTCCCGCCAAAGACTTCCTGACATGTCTCCTGGTCGCCATACTCCTTTAGCACTGCCTGTTGGTCGCCTAACCAAAGACAGACCCAGTGCGTAAAGTAGCGAAGGTGGGCCCCAATGACATCGTCTTGATGAATGATCTTTTGCTCGTCGTCGCCACCTTCCATCAACTCGAGGCCGTCAAGCTGAAAAGCCTGATAAGCTGCTTTTAAGTCAGTGTTGTCGACATACCTCGGCAGGTCATGGTAACTGCTTGTGATGTTCATGATTCTTTTCACTTTTTATCGTCCCTTGTCTGAGAAGCCAGCTTATTTCTTACTGATATCGAGTGCTTTTTCAACCTCTTGAAGCAATTCCCTCCACGATTGGACATCCTGGTCGTTTAGGATATCTACGTTGCCTGCTTGAATATCGCCAGCACTTTCTGTCCTGCCTTCCATATCGCCCTCGATAATCAAGTAGTTGTCCTTCAAGCGGTCCAAGACATCTTCGTCGGGGAGCCATTTTTCACGTGTATAAAGCTCAAGCATCCTTCGAGCGATCTCTTCAAGGGCAAACGGGTTGTTGTCTGTAAACCAGTTGCGCATCTCTTCGTCGTTTACATAGTCTTCGGCTAGCCTGTCTAAGAAGTCATCAGAAAAACAGTCAGTCAAACACTGGGCAGAAAAGACCGATTGGATCAAGTGCATGATATCTGACGCTCCGTCATATGCTTTATCCATCATGCTTTCTTTCCAAAACTCATTGAAAAGGCTTTCCTCTGCATGGCGTTTCAAGTTGGTGCCAAGCGACTCGGTGATAATCTCTCGACCTAGGTCAGAGGTGCTTTGATATTGCCTGATCAGCTTGTCGCTTAAGTGTTTAGCCATTAAACGAAAGCCCCCTTGGACCTGGGTGCTAAAGCTCTCTGACAAAGCATTCGTACGTCTAGACGAAGTAGTGTCTGTCGAAAGGTCCACCTTCTTTACTACTTCGATGAACTCATTTAAGCTTTTTTTGCCGTTTAGGTTAATCCCATAAGCATAAGCCGAGGCATTGATAAAGTACTTCACCAAGTCGCTTTCATCTTTCCAGGCACTTGCCAATAAGGCTAGGTCCAGGCCAGCTCCATATGTACCAGGAGGGTCGCCAAAAATACGGATGTTACCTTGCCGGTCATCGTCTTCTTGCGGCTCTATTGAGGCATTGAACTCATGCAGGTGTTTTAGAAGGTAGTTGTCTGCTTCAGATTCGTCCAGTACGGAGACCATCATTACTGCCTTGTCCATGATCTCTACTGCAGTCGGCCAGGTATCCCTTAGTACTCCAGATATCCTCACGGTAACATCAATACGAGGCCGTGCAAGCTCGTCTAGCCCGATGACTTCTAAACCAATCACTCTGTCTTCACGGTCCCAAACCGGCCTGACACCGATTAGATAGAGGAACTGGGAGAGCTGCTCCCCATTTGACCTTGTCACATCCAGGGAGATCATGTTCATTGCGACCTGCTCGGGCAGCCTTCCCTCGTCAGCGATATAACATTCGATGAGCTGGTCGGCAAGGCTTATTCCTCTTTGATACGCAGTCTTTGTCGGTACTCGGTCGATATTCAAGCCGAACATATTCCTACCGGTCGGTAGGATGTTGCGCCCATTATTGTCTGGCATACCGCTTTCTCCAGGTGGAATGTAGGCTCCCTGCAAAGCCTGTAACATCATGAGCATCTCATTGTCGGTCTGCGCCAAGTTCGCTTTAATCAAAGTCGAGTCCAACGAGTCCATGTCAAAAGCCTCATCGTCCCCGTCCCCATAATGCACCTCACGGAGGTAGTTCTCCATCTCTTCAGCAGAGGGGATCTCACCGAAGATATGGGGTTTGCTAATGTTCATTGCGCTTTCGGTATTTTTTATAGCATTTGAAATCTCCATCAGACTCTGGTTAAAATCGTCGTTTTGCCCGAGTATTCGCATCGCTGCCGGGTTTTCGTCAATTAGTTTGCGAATCTCTTGTTCGGCTTCTTGGTCTTGGTCGTTGGCGAGAGCCAAACTTTGGAAATACTCTTCAATACGCCTCAACAAAAGACGGCTTTGCTCGTCAACCCCACTGCTCGCTGGAGGCAAATAGTCGACAATCACCGAATTCATCCTCCGCTTGGCAATCAGACCCTCATTAGTCACCCCAGCGTTATAGGCGTAAATGCTCGGCAGCGATCCGATGATCACATTTGGCCAACACAAGGCAGAAAGCCCGTTTGCCTTGCCAGGCAGGTACTCGACACTTCCGTCAGTACCCATATCGACCAGTGCATCAGCTTTAAAAACATGCTCTATATATCGGTAAGTAGCTAAATATTGATGTGGAGGAGGACAAGCCGGATCATGCAGAATCTTACATACCTCACCAGTGCATTTAGCACCATAACACCCCCTTTTGGGTTGAACCATAACAGTAACATTTCCGAAGTTGATTCCAGTTATGACCAGCTTGTCCCCGAGGACCATGCCTTCTCCTGGGGCATCGCCCCATGTCTTGACCATCGTCTCCTGCAGCTCGACTGGCAGCTCGTTAAAATAGCCTTCATACTCGCCAGCAACTGGCATCTGATAGAGGCAGCCACCGCTATTCACGATATCTTCAACCGCTGTCCAACGAAAATCAGAAAAGGCCTTCTTCTCCATAAACAAATCAAAAAGCTCTTTTCCGTTTTGAGGATAGTCGCCTAACTGATAGCCTTCACTTTCTAAGCGGGAGAAAAGCCGGGTGATGCTTTCAAAGCTGTCTAAACCAAAAGCTTTGCCGATCGTTGCTTCGACCCCAGAACAAACGGAGTTATGCAGGATCACGGCAATTCTTTTCTCATGGTTTTGTTTTGCTTGTAAATCTATCAAACTGACCAAGCGTTTTGCTAAAAAACCTACCCTTTCGACAATAGCTTCGGACTGTCCATTCGAGCTGTTCATTGTGGAAATGATCACTGGCTCAATGCTCCCTGCCATTTCAGGGATTATTAAGGCACTGGGCAAATCGGCACTGAGCGGAGTCATCGACATTAGCCATTGGTCAAAATCAATGTAATTACTTTGAACTGGGGATAAGACCGGGATGCCTAGTCTTTCGTACTCGATTACCGATTGCTCGGCAACACTGTTCCCCTCCTCGGCCCGAATTGCAAACAACTGTAGGTTTATCAAAGCATCGATCTGCAGCTCGTCTCCTATCGAGAAATAGACCTTGCTGACCTCGCGAAAGCTTAGGCTGTTCAAACCAGCATAGGTAAACACTAAAACAGCGCCGACTCCGAAAGACTCCAGCTTTTCCACCAGTAAACGTAGGGCTGGCATAGAGCCACGCAGCCAAGCTTGTCGGTGGGTAATAATGCCTACATAGTGTGGAAAGCTTTTGCCGACATCCTGAAAGTACTCGTCAAGTGATGTATAGACCCGGTCTGTAACAAAGCTAAAAATCCCGTCAAAAGGTGTAGGTATGGGTGCATCGATTTGGTCGATACCAGCAATATGCATGAGGTTTTTTAAGATGTACCTCCCCGCGTTTAGGGTATTTTCTTCACCCGAGTAAAGCAGGTATTGGTTTAACTGTTCAGCGAAGACAGGATTCGCGTTACCCCGATCTAGCATAATGGCTTCTGCTCCAATGGGCAGCCGCATCGCCTTGCTGGGCAAAGACCGGAAGTATTCCTCGACGTTGGCATCCATAGTCATATGTCGGTATAACACCAGCACTGGGGCTTGATTTAAGCCTGTGCCTGTTTGGAGGCTTGGATCTTTTGCCTTCATGACCTGGTCTTCGATCATCTTCAAGACCTCGGCCATTTTGTTGCGGTTTTCTAGCTCATATAGGTTTACCGAGACTAACTCTACCCCGGCCTCGTCAAAAAGCCCTTGCCAGAAATGACATTCGGTATCTAAACCAAAGCAAAAAACATACATCAGCTATCCTCCAAATCACCTTCGACAGAAAGGTAGATCTCCCTGATTTGGTCTAACATGGCCTCGTCGGCATCCCACATTCCACGCTGTGCAGCCTCTAAAAGCCGCTCGCTCATGGCTAGCAAGGCCCAGGGGTTGTTCTCCCTGATCCAGGCTTGGAGGTCCTCGTCTAACAAGTAGGTATTTGTGATGGAGTCATACATCCAGTCATCGACCACATTGCTCGTTGCGTCCCAGCCAAAGACGATATCAACCATTGCTGAGAATTCTTGGGCACCCTTAAACCCATGCTCTTTGAGGCCTTCGATCCAACGTGGGTTGTTTATCCGTGCGCGCATCAAACGCGAGGTTTCTTCGTGAATAGTCTTGGTAATCACATGCCGAGGGTCGCCAGCGTTGGTTGAATATGAGACTGGAAAGCTTCCTTTCTGGGACTTCACAGCACTTATCAGGCCGCCATGGTAATTGAAGAAGTCGTCACTTGACAGCATGTCAGACTCTAGGGAAGAGATATTCTTGATCGTAACGTCGATCGTCTCCATCCGTTTGGAGAAAACGTCCTCCACTTTTAAGCCATGGACGCTTTTCCCGTAGGCATGGGCTCCCCAATTAATGTAAGCCTGACCGAGGTCTTCGGTAGTCTCCCACTGTTTGCTGAATACCATGACATCGACACCTGCCCCATATGTGCCAGGTGGATCGCTAAAAACACGGTAGAGGGACTGTTCAAAAGCCCTCTCACGCTGCATGCCCTGATTGATGAACTCGTTGAAGTCCTGCATGACATGCTTTTTGATGTAATTTACCTCATCGTCCTCGTCAAGCGCAGCAACTAGGTTTACGGCGTCTTCGATGCGTTCTATCAAATTGGGGAAAGTATCCCTGAAAAGACCGCTGATACGTAATGTAACGTCTATACGGGGCCTGCCGAGCTCCTCTAAAGGAATTGGCTCAATGTCGATCACCCGGTTGGTGTTGGGGATCCAAACCGGCCGAACACCGTAAAGATACATGATCTCGGCTATATCATCTCCAGTTGTCTTGATCGTTTCACCAGCATAGACAACAATTGCGATGCTTTCAGGAAGCTTGCCTTCTAAGTCCCGGTAACTCTCCAGCATCTGGTCACCCAATAGCTTGCCCGTCTCCCAAGCCGACCGAGACGGCAAAGCGGTTGGGTCAACCATGTAGAAGTTGCGTCCCGTTGGCAGTATCGTGGCATTGCCGCGGCTCGGTGACCCTGAAGGGCCAGGAATCACAAACCGCCCGTTGATGGCATGTTGGAAATACTTCAGCTCGTCGGTTGTTGCATCAAGCCGCGGTTTTATCTCCAGGGCAACAAAGCCAAGCGTCTCTTCTAGAGCATCCTTGTTCGTTCCGGGGATCGCTGCTAGTATGCTGGCAATTGACTCAAAAGCAAAGTCCTGCTCAGCAAAGGCTGAGAACAGACTACGGCCTAAATCGTCTATCGCCTCTAAATGCATTGCATTGGTTTTGCCGTCAGGGAGGATTTTGCCAGGATCAGCCAACATATCCTCTAGGTCCTCGTCCAAAGCAAGTGCCAGGCCCTCTCTAAGTGAAGGGGTCTTGTCATTGGGCACGGTCACCAAAAGGCGCAACATATTGCTATAGCGCTGATCTGAGGGCACCTCACCGAAAATATGCAGTCCGTCTTTGATTTTTGAGCTTTTGATCTCACTGATCCAAACATGCATTTTCTGGATAAGGCCTTCGGTGTCAGCAAAGAACTCTTCTTCGCTAATCCCCAGGTCAGTGTGCAGGTCCATAGCTTGTGCCTGCTTCCAGATTTCTTCGGCAATCAAGCCCAGTTTTCCGCTATCGGTAAGTTTTGCAGTATAGTACTGGTCGATCTGCTCCTCTACACCGTTGAGCTCTCCATATGTGCCGCTTTCGGTCATAGAGGGGATGAGATGGTCGATGATAACAGCGTCGGTCCGCCTTTTAGCTTGAGCCCCTTCACCCGGCACATCGATGATATATGGATAGATATGGGGAAGGTCGCCAATGGCAATGTCTGGATAGCACTCGTTGGATAAGCCGATTTCCTTGCCAGGCAGCCATTCAATCGTCCCGTGGGTGCCGACATGGATGATCACATCTGCTTCAAAGACATATTCCAGATAGCGATAAAAAGCCAGATACTGGTACGAGCAAACAATATCCGTAGAATGATACAGCTCTTCGGCTTTCTCTTCCTTCCCACGAGGAGGCTGGAGGCCGATGAATAAGTTGCCGTTGATTATTCCTGGCACCAAGATCTTCCCGTCTACCACCATGAACTCGCCGGGCACTTCTCCCCAGTCGCGCAAAAGCTCATTGCGTACTTTTTCAGGCAAAGCCTCGAACCAGGGTATATAAGACACTTCGTCAGCCACTGCAGCCGCACGGTCAAGCATTTCACTAGGCGATCGAAAGCGCCCATCATTGGTCAGGCCTTCGATGATGGCACGGATGATCTCTTGACCGTCTTGGTAGTCGTTTTCTAGTACTGTGCCCTCGTCCTTTAAGATCTTATACATATTGAAAACAGACTCTGGTGTGTCTAAGCCATATGCACAACCGATCATGTCTGCTCGTGGCGGCATGTTGTGTAAGACGATAGCAATCTTTTTTTGGTCAGCTGGAATCGTTTGCAACTTTGCCCAATTTATAGCCAGACGAACGACTCTGTCAATGCGGTCTTGAATGGGTGCAAAGATGCGCTTAATGCCGAAAGGGGTTTCTTGTTCTTCGGTGCAAGCAACAGTTACAGTGATTATTTGTCCATCAAACTCAGTTTGAAAGACGTTGGACCCAAGTGTCATGGCATCTAGACCGGCTAAGGCCTCATACCACTGCTGATAACTGTAATAGGTAGACATCGCTTGAAAGACAGGCACGTCCAAAGGCTCAAAGACGCTCGTCTCCACTCGTGAGGTACCGTCTCCAGGCGAAGAGAGCACGCTTTGGGACATGCCCGAAGTCACTATCAAAGCATTGATAATCACCTTGCCGTCTTGGTAGAAGTACTTATCCATCGCCCCGATTAAACCAGGATAAGCCTCCCCCATTGGCGCCACATTGGTAAACATGGCATAAGGAATAGCCCCATGGGCTTTTATCGAATCGATCAAGGCATCAATGTGTCTGGTGTTTTCGTTTAGTACATTATGGTAATGGACAAGTATTCCGATAACCGGTTTTTCGTTCTCAGCTGCGATGATGCTTTGGTATTGTTCTTCTGTGTACTCAGCTGGGACTGCGTACAAGCCATCCCACTGAGGCATGACTAACTCATCGACTGTACAGTCGATCTTGCCTAGCTCACGTAGCGCCAGGCATAGGAAGCTTTTATAGTTTGTGATACCACCGACAAAATGATACCGGTACATTTCGCTATAAAGGACAGGCGAGAGTGCAGACAGTTTTTGCATTTCTACATTCTCGTCATCAATTCCAGTGTTGATAAACGAAGGTATTATCCCCATGAATTCTTTTTGTAGGGCATTGAACTTCTTAAAATAGGGCAAGCCCCCGTGTACATAGACATAGACAAGATCTGCGTCTTTTAAGGCTGTTTGGCAATTTGCATAGACTGAGTCGTCATAATCAATGTCACCAGTGTTGAAGAAATCGAACTGTACTTGGCCTGGGTGCTCGTTTTTGAGCTCTTCTGCAACCTCCTTAAAAAACAGTTCGCTGCCGTTATAACTTATCAGAAAAACTATTTTGAACATATGTTCCCTCCATCTTGGACAACTTGGTTTGTTCGAATTAATAAATGATTTTTCTTACCTAGTCTTATATAAAAACTACTCATTCAGCCCGTTTGCAAATGACTATCGAAATCGGCATCAAGACAATCAGGTATGCCAGTAAGACTAAGGGCACAAACAAACTAGACAGGCTTGTGAACCCTAACCGCATGCCTGATACGGCTTGACTGAGGGGTAAAAGGTTAAAAGCGGTCCTTAAGGCTATCGGAAACCTCTCTAAAGGAAAAAACGTTCCACAGAGAAAGGACATCGGGGTAATAACGAAGTTGGATATTTTTGCCATATCAGCATGCGAGTCAACAAGCAGCCCAACAATGAAGCCAATTGTGGCAAAGACATAGCAGTTTAGGAGTAGAACGAGAAAGAAGTACCAATCCAGCGGTAGAGGGATTTGAAATGCAAAAGCTATCAACAAGATCAAAAGAGCGCTGTATAAACCTCGAAAAGCGCTTGTACTGATGCGTGTAAAAGCATAGACAGACATCTTGATCGGGGCTACCATGACTGCTTCAAAGGTCTTTGCATAAATTCTTGAAAGGTTGATATCGTTTGCCACCCAGCTATACGAATTGGTCATCGAGTTTAAAGCCACGATGCCCGGGATAACGAATGCTGTATAGCTGACTCCGTCTACTTGAACAGCACTGCCGATGCCCCAACCAAAAGCGATCAGATAAAGCAGCGGGCCGATGACTGCTCCTAGGGTTGTTGACAAAAAGCGGTTCTTAAAGACCATCCATTCCTTCCAGAGGATTGAGTTAAATCTCATTGCGCACCCCCAAGTCCTTGTTGGTCATCTTGATGAAAACATCCTCAAGGTTGGTCTCACGGACTTTGATATCGCCGTTGACATATTGCGCAGCAGCAATCGCTGTGTCCTTGTCCATAAAGAACTCTTGATTGGTATGCCCGTCAACGAAATACTCTAAGACGAACTGGCCAACGCTCTGAATGACTTTATCTGGAGCATCTGCTAGGACCAGTCGGCCTTCATCGATCAAGCCAACCCGCTCACAGAGCATCTGCGCTTCCTCTAGATAATGGGTGGTGAGGAAAATAGTCAGTCCCTTTGCCTTGACTTGGCGAAGGAAGTCCCAAATCCGGCGGCGCGTGCTCGCATCAAGGCCTACGGTAGGCTCGTCCAGTAACAAGATCTCTGGATCATGCATCAAGGTCTTGGCAATCATCAGCTTCCGTTGCATACCGCCTGAAAAGTTTTTCGCAGGGTCGTTCCTGCGCTCTGTAAGCTCGGAGAATTCAAGTAGCTCGTCAATCCGCTGTTTGCGCTCGTTTCGACCCAGTCCATACAAACGCCCATGGTATTCTAGGTTCTCACGAGCCGTTAGCTCGCCTTCTAGATTGCTATATTGGGGTACAACGCCGATTTTTTGCTTGACCTCGACCAGGTTGCGGCTTATGGGCTGACCGTCAATTGTGATCTGCCCTGTTGTAAGCGGCGTCAGAGTCGCAGTCATACGCATGATCGTAGTCTTGCCTGCACCATTTGGGCCGAGTAAACCAAAGAACTCCCCCGTCCGGATCTCTAGGTTCAAGCCTGAAACAGCGACGATCTCGCCATAAGCCTTAGTGACATTGCTATAACTGATCATCGTTTACAAGCTCCTCGGCTTCTTCACCAGCTTCGGCTTCATTCTCTTTACCTTTTGGCTTATCTGTGCCTTTAAGCTGGCCGTTACATAGGATAAGGTCGGTTTGAAGCACGTTGTTCTTATCCCCATCGTCTGGTTTGATCATTTTTTGGACAAGGCCTTCTATCAAGGCATTCGTCAGCTGGTGCAAGCATTCCATGGTTGTGGCTGTATCTTGTTCGACAAGTGGCGGCATTTTGATGATTTTCAATAATTCAGAGGCCAGTTCTTTGGCTTCGTCAATCGACAAGAGCCCCCACGTCATCTGGTCGATCAAGTGGGCGTAAAGGGATACAGTCGACACCAAGGAGCCCTGGCGCATCAACCAAGCAGCTTGGTCAGCAAACTGTGCCCGGTTCAATGTTCCCTCGCTTTTCGTAATGTAACGCTCAAAAAGCAGGTCTTCTGTAATACCGAAACGGCTGACCCGCTTGATTACGTCATGCTGCGATTCAGGAGAAAGGCCGGTTTGGAAGAACAGTGCTTCGGAAACGGCAGCTTTGACGGTCAAGCCGATCAACTCCCCTAACTTGCAATGCTTCCCAGAGTTGCTTAGCTTGATTGGCGAGTCAGAGTTGGCTATCACTATTGTGGAGTCTGTACCTGACCCGGTGGCTAGGCCGATCGAATATCGGCTGGGTGCCATTAACTCTTGTAAAGCAGCTGTCTTTGCTTCTGTACAAGTGACTATTGCCCTGGCTAAAGCACCCTCTGTCAGGTCAACGTTGATATGCAGGATGATATTGATGGTCCCATGGGCAGGCTTGTCAAATGATTTTCCTTCAAGCTCGTCATATGAGGCTGGGTCGCCAACCCGGCCCCCGTTTGTCTCCACACCCCCTGTGACAATCGCTGTGACAGTAATGTCTTTATAAGTCTCGCTTTTAATAGACACATTTTCCATTTGAGCCGCTGTGGAGATTCCTGTCACAGTGGCAGCATCTAGGCCTAACTGCTCGGAACGTATGACCATGTGCTCTTCGTATGTGGGCGCCAATAAAGGGCTGGCCATTCCAGCACCCACTGTGCCGTCATTGTTAAAAACTGCCGTTAGGTTCTCCCGGTACCCCCCGTTATGCGGCCCGGTACTGATTACTTTACGATTTCCATTGAAAAACAAGACAATCGACTGCTTGTAGAAATGGACTTCTTCATTAGTGCAAAGTACAGTTAAAAGCATTGTATCCTCCATATCATCTAAATCTCGAAATCGCCTCCACGATGCCGTCTGCTTTCAGTTCTTCCATGGTGATGAGGGTTCCATTCAGCTTTTCGTTTAATTCACTGCAGAGGTGAAAACGAATAAAGTCGTTTTCTGTGTCTAGGACAATGGTGTTAATGTTTTGGTTGCCGATACGAGCCGCCGACTTTAAGGCATCTTGGAACGGGTTGCTGCCAGGCATTCTTGAACCACTGGCCCTGCCGTCTGTAACTAGGACCAAAGTGGGGAGGGCGTCTGGATCTTTTCGCTTCAGACCCATGATGACTTCGTATGCTAGGTCCAAGCCTTTAGCGAGGGGGGTTTTCCCACCAGTCGGTAAAGCTTCAAGATTCTTTTGCGCTAAGTCTACTGAACGGGTGATGCTCAATAACGACTCTGCTTCATTTTTGCGAAAAGCGATTAATCCTACCTTGTCACGTTTTTGATAGGAGACATTCAACATCGAGATAATAGCTGCCTTGACCTCGGTCATTCTCCGGTTTGCCCCCATTGAGGCACTGGCGTCTACTACAAACAATATGCAATTTCCCGTGCGCTTCTCCCTTACTTTGACACGTAAGTCATCATGCTCGATAGCTATTGCTCTGCTCCCTTTGTCACGAACCAGCTGATAAGCTGCAGCAGCTCGGATTGTGGCGTCAAAAGCCAGGTCATTTACTCGTTCTTCTCCCGCTAGGCGGTATTTGACATAGCGGCCTTGGTTGGTTCCCGAACGAACCACATTGCGTCGTCCTGACCCTCTTTTTGCCTTTTTCGGAATAGGTTTGGACACCCAGCGGGGTATGACGAATAGTTCTCCTGCTTCTTGGATATCGTCTTCAGCTTGATCTATGTCGTCATCATCTGTGTCTGTTTCTGGCTCTGGGGGTGTTGAGTCAAAGTCCGGGGGCAAGTAGTCGGGTTCTTCTGACTCGTCAACCTCTTCTTCTTCGTTTTCATCTGTTTTCGGTGGATCAGCCTCTGGTGGCTCCTCGGGGCTCTCTGTCTCCTGGTCTTCCTGGTCTTCGTCTTCTTGCTGCTCGTTTTCAAGCTCGTCGGGCAAGGGTGGTGGTGGGCTTTGGGCTCGGTGCGGCAGGGCATATGCGGCAGCAGTTTGGATGTCGTCAAGGTTTAACATCCAGCGCCCATCAAAGGCTGCGATGGCTTTAGCAGTCTCGATTAGGCATATTTCACCCCGGTGGCCGGCACAAAATGCGTTTTCTGTTAAAGTCGATGCGAGGAGCAGGGCATTTTCTGTGACCTCGACTTTTGGCAGGATACTTATAGCTGCCTTTATACGTTCGGCTAGCCCCCTTGTCTCTTCTGTATAGCGCTCAATGAAAGCTATCGGGTCGTCCTCGAAATCTAGCCGGCGCCTGACTATCTCCATTCTCTGGAGAAGATCCTTTTCTCCCTCTACTTCAACATAGAGCCCAAAACGGTCAAGGATTTGCGGTCGCATCTGGCCCTCTTCGGGGTTCATGCTGCCAATTAAGATAAAGCGTGAATCATGTGAAAGCGAAATGCCTTCTCGCTCTATATGGTTTATGCCGCTTGCAGCAACTTCTAGGAGGCAGTTGATAATATGGTCGCTTAGTAGGTTGACCTCGTCCACATATAGGATATTCCCGTCTGCGTCTTTTAAGACACCTGGGTCAAGCTCACGTTTGCCATGGATTAAGGCGTGTTTTAAATCGATCGAACCCACCAGTCGGTCTTCTGTAATATTTAAAGGCAGCTCGACTATTTTCATATCACCGGCTAATACCGCACTTCCCCGAACCAACGTGGACTTAGCAGTGCCTTTTTCTCCACTTATTAAGACACCGCCAATGCGCGGATTGATAATGTTCCAGAGCAAAGCGTTCTTTACCTTTTCTTGGCCAAGCACAGCAGTGAAGGGAAATATAGTCCTGTTCATTTTTTGCATCCTACTTTTTTTTTGCTTGTATAACTGTTTATCATGGTTTTTTATTTGCCTGGCCCATTGTTAATCAGGTAATTTGACAATCAAGCGTAGCTCGTGGTCAGGCATTAAGTCTGGATGAAGAATCGTCAGCATGTCTTCGAGTAAAACATCGGCTTGGACGTTGTTCATGTAATAATCCGCAGCAAAAATATAGACTTGGTTATTTTGAACCGCCTTAATATCGCCAAAAAGCGGGTCTGACTCAATCAGGCTCGCTCGATCAGGCATAAATGTAATTGCGATTGTATAGATCAATATATCTGCGTCGCGGGCATTGTCAAAGAAGTCTTCCATACTGATACGGGGGTTGCCTTCGGCAAACAAGCCTTCTATGTAGTAAATGCCCCCAGTATCCCTTATACCTTTGGCAATCATCGAATCGCTGGTCCTGGTGTAAATTGTGCCGCTTGAATACATTCCACAAGCAACGAGTGGCTTCTCATCCTCTGCTAGATTTGCTGCTAGGCTGCGTATTTCTACTAATCTAGCGATTTTCTCTTCGAAAACCGTGTTTGCATATTCGTCTATATTGTAAAAAGCACCGAAATATTTGATCCATTCTATCTGGGCTTCATATGATTTCTCCAAATACTCTCCTACGGCTGAGTAATATATGCCTACTTCGTCAAATAAAAGGTCTTCCGATCGGCTTGGCTGAGCGTCGATAAAATAAACATCCGGGTCAATGGTCAGAATTGTCTCAATATCAGGCAGCGACATGCCTGAAGTTGGGACATACTCAATTTGACCGTTCTCGAAACGCTTTGTGATTTCAGGGTTTGTCCACTGGGCTGGGTCTGTTGACAAGGCTATTATCGAGTCGTATAGAAACTCTTGGTCAAGGACGGCTAGCTGGCCTATATGAGTTGGAGAGCCATAAAACGCTTTTTGGATAGGGGTGCGGACCAGATTGGCATCATCGTAGCCCGAGGGTACATCGACATCGTCTGGAACCAGCAGCAAGACCCGGCCCTCGGCATCAGTAATCAGCTTGATGCCTTTCTCCATATATTGAATACTAAAGTATTGGGCATACTTTATCTTAAGCTCAGTGGGTTTTTCGCTAGCTTCGTTTTCTGAGTTTTGAGGCGTCCCGTTTTCAGCATAAGGACTACAAGAGCATAAAAGGCTTAAAATAATGCATAAAACCAAACTGACCGATACTGTCTTATTGTTATGCTTTCTCATCAAGGCTCCTTAACTTCATAATAAAATGCTTGTGTGCTTGTTGTGTGATGCCTGCTTACTGGCTTGTTTGAGCTAGTCGGGCAGCTTAATAATCAAGCGTAGCTCGTGGTCAGGCATAAGGTCTGGATGGAAGATCGTCATCATGTCTTCGAACAAGGTGTCTTTGGCGGCGCTGTTCATGTAGTAGTCGGAAGCGAAAATATAGACCTGGTCGTTCTGGAAGGACTTCAACTCGCCGAACAGGGGGTCGACCTCAAGCAGGGCGGCCTTG
The DNA here is from genome assembly GCA_009776725.1 of Coriobacteriia bacterium. Taxonomy (GTDB): domain Bacteria; phylum Actinomycetota; class Coriobacteriia; order Coriobacteriales; family UBA8131; genus WQXZ01. Next base: position 67,984 of record WRNE01000004.1, on the reverse strand, counting down.
TCTGGAGTGTAGTCAATCAAGCCGTAGTAAACCAAGATATCGGCATCTCTAGCTTTGTCAAAGAACTCCTCCATACTGATCTGCGGGTTGCCTTCGCCGCCTAAGTCTTCGAGGTAATAGTTAGCCCCGGCATTGTAAATCTCCTTAGCAGTGGTCGAGTCACTGCTTTGTGTATGGACACTTCCGTTGTAAACCTGGACATAGGCGACTACTGGGCGTTGGTCGTCAGGGATGTCTTGAACAAGGGCGCTCAGCTCGGCCATCCTCTGCATTTTTGCCTCAAACACCTGGTCGGCCAGTTCGTCTAGGTTGTAAAAGGCAGCAAAGAACTTTATCCATTCCATATAGGCGGGATTGGACTTCTCCATCCATTCGCCTACTGCTGCATAAGTAATCCCCACTTCCTCGTATTGGCTGAGCCTCCCAAGTCCGGGGTAAGCAATTGAGAAGTAGATGTCTAAACCAAGGCCAAGTACAATTTCAGCGTCAGGCACATCGATTGTCCCTCCAGCGATATATTTGATCTGGCCATTGGCAAAACGTTCCAAAACCTGTGGGGTAGTCCAACTAGACTCTTCAGTGGAGACCGCGGCTATCGAATCATATAGGCTGTCAACATCAAGTGACCCCATCAAGCCAACATGTGTGGTTGACGAGAAGAAAGCGTGCTCAATGGGGGTGCGGACCAAGATCTTATCCCCATACCCATTAGGTATTGGAACATCGTTGGGTACCAGTAAAAGCTCGCGGTCATCAGCGTCAGTGACCAGCTTGACACCATCGGCTAGATATACAATAGTAAAGTATTCTGCGTATTTTATATCTAGTTCGCTTGACTCATTGGGTATGGCCACCTCCTCATCTCCTGCTTGCTCGTTGTCTTTTGTGCTGCAGGCATTCAAAAGACTAAGGGCTAAAACCCCAGTTAGAAACACTGACAAGGGGTGTTTCAACTTCTGCTTCATAATTCCTCCTTGATCAAATCGAAAGTAGTTTTGCGCATCACGCAATCTAGTTCGTCGAAACCACCGTTTAACAAGCCTCTCGAGGGACAGGCTCCAGGGCAGAAGCTATGGTATTCACATAAAGTGCATCCTTCATAAGGCTTACAGCTTATTGCCAGGGACTTGACAGACTCACTGACGTTTCCCATATAGTATTGGGGGATTTCAGCCAAGCTTCCACAGGGATAACAGTCTCCATTTGGCAAGACGACAAAAGACTGGCCTTGTGCGGCGTAGCAGTAGCTCGGCTCTTGCGGCCGGGTCTGCCAGAGGATCCGTGCTTTTTCAAACTCACGGATGATTATCTTGTTGTCTAACGATTTGTTGATGTTTTGGGTATATGCATATAAATCCCTTAAGCCTTGGCGCAACTCGTCTTTGTCGGCTTGCTTCAAAGTTGCTTGCGGGCTAGCGCCTTGTCCTGCTTTTCGTAATAAATCAAGTCCGATACCGTTAATGTTTCCCAGGTAAACAGCCATATCAACCAGCTCCGTGAGCTTTGAGACGTTGTAGTCACTGACGACCGCGTTAATATTTGTAGCCAGTCCCGCCTCATATAACAAATTGATGCCTTTGATTACTTGAAAAGTGTCACCGCGAAGGTATTCATTAGTCTCAATCCGACCGTCTAGGCTGACCCCGGATGCGATTTTGTACTGTTTGATAAGACCGATAGCATTGGCATCGATCAAACTGCCGTTAGTCTGGATAGAGAACCGGACATCCTGTTTATGGGCAGAAGCATACTCGCAGACTGTTTTGATCAAACTGATATTTAACAATGGCTCGCCGCCAGCAAACTGGATGTTTAAAGGCTCGCGCATCAAGTCGATCGCCTGGACGGCGACTTCGGCTTCCATGTCCTGCTGGCAGACACCTGCGGCATAACAATACCGGCAGGCGAGGTTGCATTTCCCAGTTGGCCATAAAACTAGCAATGACCTTTGATCGTTTTGATAATTATGCTCGTCCATACAGTCTCAAACCTGTTTCGCTGTTTTGTCTTTTTTTATCGGGATAAGAGCAGGCAATTCGGACACCGAAGAGAGGGGGGTTATGGACAAACCTGGATAAAGCCTTAAAATCTCTGACCTGCTTCTTAGGCTAAAGACCTGCCCCCCATTATGTGCATATGCCTGTAGGCATTCGAGGTTTTCGTGATTAAACTCTCCAACAGGAAAACCGGTATCTATTGCACAGCTTGACTCGTTTAACAATGAAGTAGCTTTTTGGATCCTTTCACCAGTGATAGGATGAAAGCTCTCCTCCGAGACAACTGTCAGGTTCATTGCGCTTGATATTTTGTAATCGATATCGTTTTCATGGAGGATGCCTGTCGCAATCCCATAACCCAAACGTGAGAGTGACCGGAAGAAAGGTGCGCCAGTCCCAGCTCCTGCTACAATGAAGATCTCTGGGGTGTTTTGATAACAAAGCTCAAAACTTCCTAAGACAGAGTCGTAAGAAGCCCCAAGAATGTCATAAAGGCTACCAATGGTGTCTGCTTTGACAATGTCTTCAGGTTTGCCTTGAGCCACTACCTCCCCATCTTTTATCATCAACACGTTTTGACATGACTTGACAGCTATATCGACATCGTGAAGAGCCAAAATGACAGTCAGCTCCCGCTCTTGGGAAAGCTGGTTGAGAATTCGGATTACTTCGATTTTGTGACGGATGTCCAAGTGGCTGGTCGGCTCGTCCAAGATGATCAGCTTTGGCTCTTGGGCAAGGGCGCGGGCAATCATTACTTTTTGTTTCTCCCCATCACTTAGGCTGTTAAAAAAACGATCGGCTAGATCGATAGCGCCTACTGCCTGCATAGACTCTTTGATAATCTGGTGGTCATCCTCTCCTAAACGGCCAAAGAAATTGGTAAAAGGGGTACGCCCCATAGATACTATCTCGTAGGCTGTTGTCTGGTTCATGTCTGGCTTTTCGGTTAAGACGACAGCCATGTACTTTGCTCTATCGGAAGCTTTTATATCACTGATATCGTCTTGGCTTATTGAGTCTGGGCTTATATAGACTGCGCCATCAACGGGAGCCAGCATCCCTGCAAGCGTGCGTAGTATCGTCGATTTGCCTGCCCCATTCGGGCCGATCAGACAAATCGTTTGCCCCTTTAAAGCGTCAACGTTCACTCCTCTGATAACAACCTTGTCGTCATATCCGACATTTAAGCCCTCTGTGTATAAAACGGCTTTCTGACCATTGTTTTCAATCATGTCAGCTCCCTTCTGGTCAGAAGATAAACCACAATCGGTGCTCCGATGATGGAAGTCACAGCAGCCAAGGGCAGCTCCAGTGGTGAGACAATGTTTCTAGCGATAAAGTCACAAATGCTTGCCATCAATGCTCCCCCCATAGCAGCAGCTGGTATTAAAATGCGATTGTTTAAAGTACGAAAACCTACACGGCAGATATGTGGGACGGCCAAACCGATAAATGAGACCGGGCCGGCAAAAGCTGTAGTTGCAGCTGTCAGACAACCTGAAATCAATATCAGCAAATATCGAATGTATTTGACATTGATCCCCATGCTGGAGGCGTAATTGTCACCCATAGCTAAAGCGTTTAACGGCTTTGCTAGTAAGAAAGCAAATACTAGCATTGGTACTATAATGCTATAGAGTAATCTTATTTGCTCCCAGGTAGTCCCTGCAAAGCTACCCATCGTCCACATGCTAAACATCTGTAAGCGCTCACGGTCGGCAAAAGCCGTCATAATGCTATTCGAAGCGCTGCAGAGATATCCGACCATCAAGCCGATAATCAATAATGTGATGATGCTTTTCACTTTGCGGGCAGCAACTAAAACGATAACCATTACGATCATCGCTCCAACAAAAGCCCCGAAGAACATCATCATTGGCGTGATTCTAGCTAGCCCAAAGGTAAAACCTCCCAAAAGCACCAGGCCGACAAAGAGCGTTGCCCCTGACGAAATGCCTAAGACATAAGGCTCGACAATTGGATTTGAGAAAAAAGTCTGTAGCAATAACCCAGCAATAGCCAAAGATGCTCCACCAATAGCTGCTGCTAGTGCACGGGGCAGCCTGATGCGCATAACGATAATGGCCTTTGTGTCATCTGGCTCTGTCATCCCAAAGATGATCTTTAAAACCTCAGACACACTAATGTTTGCCGAACCAACTCCGATGTTTAACAACAGGATAGCTATGATCCCAAAAATCAAGACTATAAAACCCAATGCCGTCAGGGTAAGACGGATTTTTTCAGTTCCAGAACTCATCATCAAACCTGGGCTGTTTAAATATCAGCGATCGCTGTGATATCGAGCTCTACGTCTTCGAAGGGGCGTCTCCGCATACGATGGGGCAAGGCTAGTCTGGCAGCTTCCATCACATCGTCTACGGTCACTTCGATCCGCCCATGATAGGCGGCAAGGGTTCGGGCTGTTTTCAACATGACAATATCTGCCCGATGGCCATCGACGTTTAAGGCTATACAGATACGTGCTATTCTTTCTAGGATTTCTTGGCTATAGCTGACTTGGCTTAACAGGTCTTCGGCAGTCTTAATTCTTACTCGTAAATCTTCTTGTAAGGGCTCATATTCCGCAAAGAAGACTTCGGGCTCGTCTTCATATTTCAATCGGTTTTGGACAACTGAGATACGTTTTTCAACCTCATGTTCGCCGACTACAGTTACTGACAGCCCGAAACGGTCTATCAGCTGTGGCCGCAAGTCGCCCTCTTCAGGATTCATGGTACCAACCAATATAAATCTGGCTGGATGCATATAGGAGACTCCCTCGCGCTCTACAGTGTTTACTCCCATAGCTGCTGAATCTAGCAAAACATCGACAACATGGTCATCTAAGAGATTGACTTCGTCTACATAGAGGATGTTTCGGTTAGCCATAGCCAAGATTCCGGTCTCGAATTTCTTCTCACCGGTTTTTATGGCATATTCTAAGTCAAGTGTACCCACAACCCGGTCTTCTGTAGCGCTGACCGGAAGCTCGATGACTCGCATAGGGGCTTTGATTGTTTCAAGCTCTTGGCCATTGTCCAGTAGTTCTTGACATTCGCTGCATAATGCTGCCTCGTCATCAGGGTCACAGCTGAACCTACAACCGGCTACTTGCTTCCGCTCAGGCAAAAGCTCTGCTAATGCCCGAACCGCTGTAGACTTTGCAGTGCCTTTCTCGCCTCGTATCAGCACACCGCCTAAATTCGGATTAATGACGTTTAGTACTAGAGCGGTTTTCATATCTTCTTGACCGACGATAGCTGTAAAACTATATGTTTTTTTCGTCTGCTCCATCTCATCCCTCTCCAGATAAAAAAATACCCGTGTGAACCGTGAGCAGCTCCATCGGGATAAGACAGACATTATTCTCAATCAAGACAGACAAGCGATGCTTACTTAAGCGGACTAGCCTTCATTTGTCTTTCTCATGCGAAACGTCTATGTATCTCTTGACACCGAAGAGCTCCACATAAACCCACGATACCGATGTGTTCTGACTTGAATGTCATCGCAGGCCTTTCGCCTTCCCAAGGCTATCCTCTTACACCTCAGTGGCTGGCTTCTAACCAAGAAAGGTCGCTCGATTCTTACAGCAGCGTTCCTGTGTCGGATTTGCACCGGCTTCCAGTAGTGTTACCTACTAAATCGATATCGCTTTTTACACTAAGAGACAGTAACTATTCTGATAACGGATGTCAATATACCATTTAGTATTATTTTTTCTGTTTCAATAATTTGTGATTCTATAGCGTAATATTTTGACCTATATTTCCACTCGATAGCCTTAAGGCCTGCATATAAACATGGTGGATACGAGAGAACTCGAACCCCCGGCCTACACGTTGCGAACGTGTTGCACTTCCAAACTGTCGTAAACGACAAACCCTTTTGGTGATGTGCATGAATATATGAAAAGCTTCGTAAAATGTCACCTTTTCAAACGAGAAGGCGATTCTACTGCTAAACGCCCGAGATGTCAGTTGGGCAGGCAGCGTTAAAAACTACAAGTGTAGATTGTAGGCTGGTTTGACCTCGTAGCCAAAGGCTGCCAAGCCATCAAGCAGCTGCATGGCTCGATTCTCGATGGTCTTATCCCCAAAAAACCAGAAGTCCGCTCCTTGGTCGACGCTGGCGAAGAGCGCGGATGCCAAACCTGAGTCGACTAGCTCTATTGCTTTGCTGGTGCTGGTCGCCAAGAAGTCTTCCCAGCGCATGGAGCTGTCGCAGAAGAAGAGGTATAGCTCGGTGGCTGCAGAGAGATGCCTGCTGTCGAGGCGTGCCTTGCTCAGAAAAAAGTAGCTAGCCTTATATTTATCTATTTGATTTGCCGCCTTCTCCTGGATCGCTGCTGAGCCGAAAAGCTCCTGCTCGAACTGTTCAGGCAGGCGATATGAGCGTATGAAGGTTTGTCGCTCCTCGGACAGGTCAAGCAGGAATGCGTCGAAGACGGCAGCCAATGCGTCGTCATGCTCATCAACGCCTGAACACCAAAAGACCAGCGAGTCGGCTTTAGCATCGTACCTAGCTTGGTGGTTGTTGATGCGAAACAACATCAGGGTACCTCTAACCTCAATCCTCAGACAGATGAGCTTGCTAGCCCTTTGACAAGAGCACAGCAAGCTAAGCCATGGTCGAATCGATTATAGGCGAAAAAGGCACATGAGCATTCGTACCGAATGAGGGGGGAAGATGATAATGCAGGAGGCTTGCTATTCGAGGAATGTTAAATCGACGGCTGTTCCCAGCTCCCGCTATCAGGGTGCGTGCTCGATGCTTGTTAAAACAGGGACCTTGCGAAACTAAAGCAGACAGACACATGATGCAATAGCTCTTTACAGGGTGAACTAATCTTGTGAGAATCCCTGAGTCCTTCTTATCATTGAAAACATATGAGAGTTGCTGCCGCTTTTGTTTCCTGGCAATGAGTTGGAGATGGTGGAGATGAGGGGACTCGAACCCCCGGCCTACACGTTGCGAACGTGTTGCTCTCCCAGCTGAGCTACATCCCCACACAAAAACACTTAAAGCAGCAAGAAGTGAAAAGTATTCTACTATATTTCAGGTTCCACAAAGCTACCGTCTTTTCATTTATGTAAATAATAAGCCGTTGCCAAAAAGCGCTTAATCCCAATAAGCCCTTAATCCTTGAAATAAGGAACATAGCTCAGTCCTGTGTCCTCGCCCGGGAAAAGGTAGTTATACAGATCGATAAAATAGTCGTCGGTCATACTGGCAATAAAATCGGTAACGACCTGGTCAGGCGTGGTTTTCTCCAGATAATTGTGATGCTCGTAATAGCCTTGATGCTGTTCTATAAAGCGTATATGGTGCTTCCATATAATACTAGACTCGTCTCCTCGTTTGAGGTCTGCCAGAAGCCTTTCGTAGAGCGCGACGAACAAAGGCCTGATCCTTTGCTCGTTAAAGCGGTTAATGTCGGGGTTGTCATACAAAAGGAGGTAGTTCTCACGCTTGATGTCCTCTAGCTCGGACCAGCCTTCCAGCGAGAGCTGGATTTTGTCTGTTCCGTAGCTTTGCTCGATAATGTCGACAGTGAGGTTGTTGATTATCACTGCGTTGCTTGCCCCAATGCCTCGATCGCTGTACTCGGGAAGAAGGGCCGCGTCGGTTATGCGTTCAGCGTCTTGACGGTCCTTGCCGACATAGGCGATCATGTCGCAGATGCGCACCACGCAAGCCTCGAGAGTCGAAGCGATCAGATGGTCGGTTCTGTCGATGTCGGTCTTGCACTCCTCGACTAAGCAGTCGAAGCTCGCAAAGCCCTGCAAAGGTGCCGGCTTGTAGGCCCTCAGGCCGAACTCCCCGTTATGGCATAAGATCCCGTCAAGGGTCTGGAGGCTGAGGTTGTAGTTGAAGACCTCGTCCAAAAACCGCACGCTTTGAACGTTATGTTGAAAGTAGCGGCCAGTATTAGCATGGAATATCTCATTTAGAAACCGCTCGCCAGCGTGGCCAAAAGGCGTGTGCCCCATGTCGTGCCCGAGCGCAATCGCCTCGATTAAGTCAAGGTTCAGCCCCAGCGTCTTTCCGATTGTCCGCGCCGCGCGGCTGACTAGTTGGACATGCAGGGCTCGCCTGGTCAAGTCGTCGTTTTTATATAGGGAGAAGACCTGGGTCTTATCCGAATACCGATTGTAGTAAGCAGAGTGGATGATTTTCTCAACATCCCGGGTGAAGGCTGGCCGATGCAGGTTGGCTATGTCTCGAGCCGGGTTACGTCGAAGCGCCTCATCGTCTAAGGCCCGCCAGGGAGAAAGCCGGTTTTGTTGTTGGTCTGCCCGGATTTGTGCTTGTAGGCTATCAGACAGGCGGCGGTATGTGGGGACGTTACGCGACATGCAGTAATTTTACATCGCTTGTTCGTTTTTAACACCCGGTATTGGGTGGCTTTGAGAGAAGCCCGGTAAAACGCCCCGTTAGCCCCGTTAACCCTGTTCTACCAGCTCAATGAGCTCGTCTTGGCTGGAAACACCGATTTTCTGGAAGATTTTGAAAATGTGGGTCTTGGCCGTTCCCTTAGAGATGAACAGCTTCTTTTCGATATAAGGACGGCTATAGCCCTTGGCGAGGTAGAACAAGACCTCGCTTTCACGTTTGGTCAAAGAATAACGGTTGGCCACTGTATTGACTTTGTCGATCTCGTCTTCAACTGCCTCTGTCAGCTCTAGCCGGTGCTGCTTGGGAAAATAAAGCAGCAGGTGCCGGGTTAGGGCAATCCCGTAGACCACAACCATCATTAACATGAAGTAGACAACTGCTAGATCCACCTGCTCGGAGTATTGTTGGTAGACATTGTTAGTTATGACGATGCTTGACGTTAGCAGGGCCGACACTGCATAGGGAACCAGCAAGGAGGCCTTTTCTAGGTATGAGAACCTTAGCAAGTCCATCTTCGTCATTTCGCGATATGTGGGCAATTGGCTCAGGCTGAACACGTGGCCGACTGTCCAAGCGATACCAATGGCAACTCTGGATAAAACCTGCGGTTTTGATCCCAAATAAACCGTAATCATCGAAAAGGCGATTAGAAAAGGCAGGACGATGTTAAACCTGATCGGCGATATCTTGCTTCTATAAGCTACCAACAAGGCCACACTCATCGCAATAGCAGCTGTGAAAATCAGCAACGCCAATATCATATTAGTCTGTGGCTGGGCATAAAATGAAGAGAAGGTTCCGGACGCAATACCATACAAGATACTCAAGCCTAACCTAAAGCCGAAGAACAGCATGCGGATCGTCCTCGGGTTTCCAACCGTTGAGAAATTCAGTTGGTCGTATTCGGATATAGCTGAAAGCGAATTCTCCGATACAGGGTTTGCCGTGTCTTTGATCTCTATCCACCAGCAGCTCACTGACGATATCAGCGGCAAGGCACAAACCGCCGGCAATGGTAATAGAAAGCTGGAATTGTAGAACAAGAACAAGAGTATGATGCTTGCAAACGAGGCTACCCAAAGTATCAGGCCAACCTCTATGACCTTGTTCAAAGTGAAATGGACGTTCCACTGAAAGAGCAGCATTGCATGTATTATTAGACCGACAATCACAATGGCCGTGTTGGACAGGTAGGTAAAGCTGCCACCGGCATGCACAAACAGAAGGGCTGCCGACCAAATGATAACCAGGCCGATATTAATAGTGTTGATGGCTTTGCGGATACGGTTGTTGCCCATCCAGGGCAGTAGCAAGACAAAGGCAACCGATACAACAAGATAAACCACTATCAGCATCGGGTTTTGATAGCTTTGCTCAAAATAACGGTCGATGCCCCCCACGATCAACAAGAAGCTAAACGAAAAAAGACAAGAAATGCCGATTAACAGACGAATAAATCGGCTTGTATATCTAGTTGGTCTGTCATTCTTCGCTTCGATTTTAAATAAACCCCTTCAATGATAAACACAAATGGCTGCTTGTCTGTTTATCCCCTGCACTACATTCTGTAAAAGTTTGCCTTACTTTCGTCTGTCGAGAAGCCGTAATCCCTAATAAACCACCGATTTAATGCTTCTGGCATGAGTCGTATTTCCTCATATCATGCTTCTGGCTAGATGATCGGAATCGACTGGCTGAGTAAATTGGTATACGTCAAGGGGCGTTAGTAGATATCTCCACCCAAACCCAAAAACATCTTGACCCCCTGACCTAAAACGCATATCCCGCGTTTTCCTCTCTTTATAGACTGACCTTGGTTCCCTCCCTTTCCCTGGCCAAGGTCAGTCGCCTTTTAGGGAGAATAGCCCGGGAGAGAACCTAAGAGAAAGAACTCTTTATCAGAATAAGTCTTTATGGGGAGAAGACCGCCAGTCTTTCAACTTCCTAGGACAGTTATCCTATCTAATAGCATATTAGCACATTCAATCTGATTGGGGATATTCCCTTCTTCGTCTTCGACACGCCAGATGTCTGGCGTGATCTCATCGACGACATAGATGTTCCGGTCTTTGTCAAAACCAATCTCGATTTTAAAATCAATCAGTTTCAGCTTGTATTCAAGCAGCTCTGTCTTTAATACCTCGCCGACTCGCGCAAGCAGCCTTAACGCTTCGTCGTACTCCCCTTCTTCTAACAAGCCCTTCATCAGGCAGATCCGCTCCGAGATCAAAGGGTCTCCTTGCTCGTCATCTTTTAGAGTAACCTCTGCATAAGGCGGATCAAAGGCTAGCCCCGGCTCAAGTGAAAAACGCCGGCACATGCTCCCCGCTGTAAAATAGCGTAAAACGAACTCCAGCCTGGGAACATCCAGCTGCAATACCTTCATCAGGTTGTTTTCGATATCAGCATCTAGATAATGTGTAGGTATACCTTGTCTTTCCAGTAATTCAAAGAAGTGTCTGGATATGACCAGGCCCGTCTTTCCCTTGCCTTCGACACTCCCTCCCACCGTATTGGACCCTGGGTCAAAAACACCCTCCTCACCGGTCGCCGAGTCTTTGAAACGTAGATAGCAGTCACCGCTTTCAACATCCAGTAGCACGGTCTTTGTCTTGCCTTCATTAAGAATTTGCATAGTCTTGTTACTCCTTACAAATTGACTTAGCTCTTTTTTTCAATAAACCTGCTTTATACATAAAGCCCATTATTTATAAGTACAGGATAGCGAAAAAGAGCTAAGCGGTGTTTAAACACACTGACCACATTGAGACTTTGTCTTGGGTTTGGGCGAATACACAAGCTGTCACCAAACAAAGAAAGAGCCTACCGTGTTAGACATCTGATAGGCTCTTTGTGTATATACCTTCTAGGTCGTTTAGACTTTTCGGTTGTTTTTGACTGCTTCGTTTAAAATGTACTCGATTTGGCTGTTGATCGACCGGTACTCGTCTTCTGCCCATTGGGCGATTTGTTGCCAAAGACCGGGAGCCAACCTCAAAAGCACCTGCTTTTTTTCCTTTTCCGTCTCTTTTAAGGCCTTTTCGCGTTTGCGGATCTCTTCTTCTAGCTCTTTGATCTGCTCTAATCGTTCTTGAAGCTGTTCTTCTCGGCTGTCAATATCCATGAGGCTCTTCTTTCTTTTTTAAAACTTAGAAAATCGATCCAGTATTGACGATCGGAGAAGCGTCACGATTGCCGCAAAGCACAACCAGTAAGTTCGAAACCATAGCAGCCTTACGCTCTTCATCAAGCAATACGATACTGTCTTCGCTTAGCTTATCGATTGCCATTTTTACCATTCCAACAGCTCCATCGACGATTTTCTGTCGGGCAGCTATTATTGCAGAGGCTTGTTGCCTTTGCAGCATGGCAGCTGCGATCTCTTCAGCATAGGCTAGATGGGTGATTCTCACCTCTACTATAGAAAGCCCTGCATCAGCAACCCGTTTTCTTAACTCCGTCTCCATTGTCTCAGCGATTTCTTGAGCGCTTCCCCGCAAGGTCTTCTCCCGAATACCCTCATCGTTCTCATCTTCCGAAAAGACATCATATGGATAAAGACGGGCGGTATTGCGAATTGTAGAATCAGTTTGAATTCCTAAGTAGTCATGGTAGTTCTCCACAGCAAAGACTGCTTGGGTCGGGTTCTCTATCCTCCAGATGACGATGGCTCCAATAATAATGGGGTTGCCCAAAACATCGTTTACTTTTTGCAGGCCGTTGTCTAGGGTTTGGGTCTTTAAGGAAACTGTTTTAGGAACCCGTGGAGTTTCCATATCGATCCCGCCTTGGGCCTTTACATCCTTCATCTTCTTCAGACTGGCTGCTTTTGCTGCATTGTAGTCAGGGCTGAAAGAGACACAGAGCGGGTTTACAAAATAGTATCCAGCCGTCTTAAGTGTCCCGTAGTATCTGCCCAGCAAGGTAAAGACCCTTGCCTCGTTTGGCCTAAGTATCTTCAAGCCTGGGCATAAAAGACTCAAAACCAGCCAAGCCACCATTGACAGGGTGAAAACTAAACCACCGGTTGCCGAATTGCTGCTGTCCAACAGAATGATTCCATATACTAAGGTAACAGTTGACACAATGAATCCTGCGATGATAACTATGAGCATTACTACCCCGTTTAAAGGCCGCAGGATTCTTTCTTGTTGAATTCTTACATCCATAATGCACCTCCTATAAGATCGATATCGTAATGATATCACTATAATATCTTCTTCGCAAGGCTGAATTTGAGGTTTTTAATTAATTTTTCGTTGCTGGCACCAAAAGGCTTGTTGTCATACAAAGAAGGCCTGCTTCATTCACAGCCTCTTTGCTTTATATTGTTCAAAATATGGATTGTTATTGAAAACCTAATCATTGTCTTGATGCAAGCACTTGTAAAGCCTTGGCTTGGCCAGCTTGAAGACCTTTGGCACAAAACAATGGAGCGGGTGACGGGACTCGAACCCGCGAGTGTAAGCTTGGGAAGCTTATGCCTTACCGCTTGGCGACACCCGCTAAACATCCCTAATAGTAGCACAAGGCAATACAGGCATGCGCTATACTGGCACCATGATTTTAGTTCGTATTGATACCTTGATGGTTGGTATCCCGCCGTCCCCTTCTGTGATCATCCTGAGGCCAATGGATGAGAGTCCCAATATTAGTGAAAAAAGAGTGCTGCCTATTTGGATTGGCCCAAGTGAGGCTGCTTCGATCGGGGTCGCCCTGGAAGGTGCCCAGAACCAGCGTCCTATGACTCACGACCTTTTGGCTACAGCAATCGAGGCGCTTGATGGTGAGATTGACTCCATCTTGATCAACCGTGTGGATGGCTCGACTTTTTATGCTACCGTTTTTTTGACCCAGGGCGATAAGACTATTGAGATCGATGCCCGGCCTTCAGACTCCATAGCCTTAGCAGTACGGTCGATGGCTAATATCTATGTTGACGAACAAGTCATGGAAGACGCCTCGCGTCCCTTCTTGCCGAACCGCGAATCTGCCGCCATCGACGAGCAAGACATTGAGGAGTTCAGGGCTTTTCTGGACTCAGTCTCACCGGAAGACTTTAAGTCTTCCTAAGAGACCGCACAAACAAATCACAGTTATAAACACGACTTCGCTTCGATATCAAGCCTCCTCGTACTGAAGAAAGCTTAGAGCTTGAGGCAGCATGCTGGTCTGGCTGACAACCAAATCAGCTCCTGCTTCCAAGAGCAGGTCAATTGTGGAAAAGCCCCAAAGCGCTCCGATTGCTAGCATTCCAGCGGCTTTTGCTGCTTGCATGTCGTAGATGCTGTCTCCGATATAAACGCATTTTTCGGGACTTATCTTTAAAGTCGAAGCAGCCAGCAAAAGGGGCTCAGGGTCAGGCTTGTGCTTTTCGGTATCGTCAAAGCCGATCAAGAGATCAAAGTACCTTAACAGGTCAAAAGCTTCCAGGCCTTCTCGTGCTGACGAGTTTATTTTCGAAGTGACCAAAGCCAAAGGCCAACCAGCTTCAGCAAATGTTGCCAATGTTTCATGGGTATTGGGAAAACAGTCAAGGTATTCGGTTTGGCCTATGGCGTTATGCTCTCGATAAGCCGACACCATTGCCTCGACCTGCTCTGCTGGTACCAGCTTTTTCATTTGTTCAGTTAGCGGTATCCCAATAAGCTCTAACAGTGGCTCATCGGGCAAGCGATATTTCAAGACCTTGTCGCAAGCGTAATGATAGGACGCTAGTATCAAAGCCCTTGTATCAAGGATCGTACCGTCCAGGTCAAAAAGGAGTGCTGAGTAGTATTTAGCTGCTGGATCCTCGGCTCCACAGGGGTCTTCCATTATTCATCATCCGAACTAACTTGCTCGATACTTATGTTGTCGTCCTCAAGTGCTTCGTCTGTCGATTGGCCGGCATCCTCTATCTCATCGAAGTCGCTGTCAGCTGTCTCTAACTCACCGGTCGTGGCACGTTGTCTGGTACCCACTACCCGTGCTACAGCGCTCACCCTGTCGGTTTCATTGATATTCATTACTCTGACGCCTTGCGTGACCCGCCCTTGTAAAGAGACGTCTGTTGCCCCGACCCGCAAGACCACGCCTTCTTCTGAAATGATCATCAGCTCGTGTCCGGACTGAACGACCTTCATACCGGCTAGCCTGCCCTTTTTTTCAGTCATGCTGATCGTTGAGACGCCCTGACCGCCTCTGTGGTGCTCTGTATACTCGCCAATCGGCGTACGTTTGCCGTAACCATTGTCGGTGATCACAAACAGGTCACTGCCTTGCGGCGCAATCTCCATGCCTAGGACTTTTGCATCCTTGCCAGGCTTCATCCCGATCACCCCACTAGTATCGCGGCCCATCGGGCGTACCTCGTTCTCATCGAACTTGATCGCTTTTCCTGCGGAGGAGACCATCACGACCTTCTCCCCAGTCTTGACTCGCCGAACAGCAATCAGGGCATCGTCTTCACGAAGGTTTATAGCTATCAAGCCGTTTGCCCTAGAGTTAGTGTATGCGCTCATCGAGGTTTTCTTGACCATGCCGTTTTCAGTGGCAAAAAGCAGGTACTCGTCTTTGGGAAAGTCCTTTGTGGCGATTACCGCGGCAATCTTCTCCCCTGCCTCAAAGGGCAAGAGGTTGACTACGGCACTCCCCCGGGCATGTCTGCTGCCAACTGGCAGCTCGTGTACTTTCAGGCGGTAGACTTTTCCAAATGTGGAGAAGAACAGCATGTAGTCATGCGTGCTGGCGATAAAAAGATGCTCGACGAAGTCGTCGTCTTTCAGGTTCACCCCTTGCAAGCCTTTCCCGCCTCGCCGTTGTTGACGGTAGGTTGCCACAGGCAGGCTTTTTACATAGCCGCTACGGGTGATCGTCACCACCATGTCTTCTTCGGTGATCAAGTCCTCGACTCCGAGGTCGCGGGCCTCGTCGGCAAGCTCGGTCCGGCGAGGGGTGTTGTATCTTTGTTTAATTTCTTGAAGCTCTTCTTTGATGATGTCGTGGACGATGTGCTTATCGCCTAGGATTTGCCTATACCAGGCAATTTGATCGAGTAACTCATCGAGCTCGGCTTCCAGTTTTTGGCGCTCAAGCCCTGTCAGACGCCGAAGGCGCATTTCTAGGATGGCCTCTGTTTGCGTCTCGGTGAGTCCAAAGCGTTCCATTAAGGCTACTTTTGCCTCAGTGTCATCGCTGGATGACCTAATGATGTTAATGACTTCGTCGATATTGTCTAGAGCAATGATCATGCCTTCTAGTATGTGGGCCCTGTCTTCTGCTTTATGCAAGTCATAGCGAGTCCGTCGCGTAATGATCTCTTCTTGATGGTTGATATAGTGTTCCAAGGCCTCTTTGATATTCAAAATCCGCGGAACACCGTCAACTAGGGCCAACATGATCACCCCGAAGCTGTTTTGCGCTTGGGTGTGTTTGTAAATCTGGTTCAACGTAATCTGGGGAATGGCGCCCTGATGAAGCTCGACCATCAGCCGCATTCCTTTTCGGTCGCTTTCGTCTCGCACCAAAGCCACATCCGGCAGCTTTTTGTCCCGGCGCAGCTCTTCGATCTTCTCTTCCAGCTTGGCTTTGTTGACAAGGTAAGGGAGCTCGTCGAAAATAATACGGTCCCTCCCGTTTGAGGTTTTTTCAATCTTTGCCCTAGCGCGGATAACAAGGGAGCCCCGTCCCTTTCTGAAGTAGTCATCGATGCCTTGCCTGCCCATGACCAGCCCCCCGGTCGGAAAGTCTGGCCCAGGCAATACTTCAAGCAACTCGTCGATACTCGTCTCAGGCTTGTCCAAAAGCATTGAGACTGCATCGATCAGCTCGCCCAGGTTATGGGGCGGTATATTGGTAGCCATCCCGACTGCAATGCCTTGAGAGCCGTTTGCCAGTAAGTTCGGAAATCGTGCTGGCAGGACGCTGGGCTCGGTCAAAGACTCGTCGTAGTTTGGTTGGAAGTCGACTGTGTCCTTGTCCAGATCACGTAAAAGCTCCATGGCTACCCGTTGCAAGCGGGCTTCGGTGTACCGCATATGGGCAGCCGAGTCGCCGTCCATCGACCCGAAGTTGCCATGCCCGTCAATCAAGGGCAGGCGCATGGAAAAGTCCTGCGCCATACGTACCATGGTGTCATAGACTGCAGCATCGCCATGTGGGTGGTACTTGCCAAGAACCTCTCCCACTGTCCAGGCAGACTTCTTATGCGGCCTACCAGGGGTTATGCCGCTTTCGCTCATACCATAGAGAATACGACGGTGCACCGGCTTCAGACCGTCGCGGACATCAGGCAAGGCCCTGGCGACTATTACACTCATCGAATACTCTAAAAAGCTGGTACGCATCTCTTTAGATATTTCAGCTGACTCTATATTACTCCCAGTTAAGTCCATTCCCTGGGTGATACTGTCAGACATACAATGCCTTCTTTCTATTTAGGTTTTGCGCAGATACTAGATGTCAAGGAACCGTACATCTTTAGCATGGCTTTGGATAAACTCGCGGCGGGGCTCAACAGCATCGCCCATCAGGTCGCTTACGACTTTTTCAGCATACAAGGCATCGTCCATTGTTACTTTAAGCAGTGTGCGGTTGGAGGGCTCCATGGTCGTCTCCCACAACTGCTCGGGGTCCATTTCGCCAAGGCCCTTATAACGCTGTATGGAGTACCTTGTCTCTGATGAGATATCGGACAGGCTTTGCTGCAGCTGCTCTTCTCGGTATATATACTCATGCTTTCTACCGATCGACAGTCGGTATAGCGGAGGCTGGGCAATGTAGATGTAGCCGTGCTCGATCAGTGCTGGCATATAGCGGAAAAAGAACGTTAAGAGCAAAGTCCTGATATGGGCCCCGTCGACATCGGCGTCGGTCATGATGATGACTTTGTGGTAACGGGCTTTTTCTATATCGAAGTCTTCTCCGATACCGGTGCCTAAGGCAGTAATCAGGGTATTTATGGTTTCCGAGGAAAGCATCTTATGAAGATTGGCCCTCTCGATATTTAATATCTTGCCCCTAAGCGGCAAAACCGCCTGGAAGGAACGTTCGCGCGCCTGTTTGGCAGAGCCCCCTGCGGAGTCTCCCTCGACAATGTATATCTCTATCAGCTCAGGATCCTTGATCGAACAGTCGGCAAGTTTGCCTGGCAGAGAGGTCTCTTTTTGTTTTCGAGCAGTCTGTTTAAGCTTGTTGACTGCCTCTCTGACCCTCTTTTCCTCGAGTGCTTTCGTGACTATCGCCCGAGCAGGGTTAGGATGCTCTTCAAGGAATTCAGCAAGCCCTTGCGTTACCACGGACTGTGCCAAAGCCCTCACCTCGGTATTCCCAAGCTTGGTTTTGGTCTGGCCCTCGAATTGGGGATCAGTCAGTTTTACCGAGATGATGCAAGCTAAGCCAGAGCGAATGTCTTCGCCGATCATATTGTCTTCTTTTTCCTTTAGCATGTTCTTGCTCTTAGCATAGTCGTTGACTACGCGGGTTATACCGTTCTTAAAACCCTCTAAATGAGTACCGCCTTCTGCTGTATGTATGTTGTTGGCAAAAGCCATTGTTGTCTCATAATGGCCCTCGTTCCACTGCAAGGCGAACTCTATCTCGCCAACGCCTTCTTGGACCGCCGAGAAATATATAGGCTTGTTCAGCCCAGGCAAGATGTTCTTACCCTCGTTTATATACTTTACGAAGTCGATGATTCCCCCACTGTACTGCAAAGTCTCAGTGAAGCATTCTCCAGCAGGAGCGTCTTTGTCGATTGAAGGCATTCTCTCGTCTGTAAATATGATCTTTGTGTTCTTATTCAAAAAAGCCATTTCGCGGAGCCTGGTAGCAATAGTCTCATGGTCATACTCGGTCGTCTCGAAGATCTCCGGGTCAGCCCAAAAGCGTGTCTTCGTGCCAGTCTTCTTAGTCTTCCCGTTTTGTTGTATCTTGCCTACTGTCTTTCCCCGCTCAAAGGACATAGTCCAGTTGTACCCGTCTCTGGCAACATCCACTTCTAGACGGGAGGAGAGGGCGTTGACCACACTGACCCCTACCCCGTGCAGGCCGCCTGAGACCTTATATCCCTCTCCACCGAACTTTCCTCCGGCGTGCAGTATTGTCATCACTACCTCTAAGGTAGACATTTTCATTTTCGGGTGTTTGCCCACCGGGATCCCGCGTCCGTTGTCGATCACGCTTACTGAATTGTCTTTATGGATGGTGACCTCTATACGGTCAGCGTGTCCCGCCATGACCTCGTCTATAGAGTTATCGACTACCTCATATATCAAGTGGTGCAGCCCACGTGGCCCAGTCGAGCCAATATACATACTGGGGCGCATCCGAACCGCTTCAAGCCCTTCAAGCACCTGTATGTCTTTTTCAGTGTATTCTCCTGTTGTTTTGCTTATAACCGGCGCAGCATCGCACATTTCTATCGTTGTATCAGCGCACACTTTTCTCTCCTTATTATGTTTGTGAAGCAAGCGTAATAGCATCGCTTCAACCTGCTATTTTATGTGCACTATGATTATATCACGAATGCTGTTTCAAACTTTGATGATATCCCTATTTTAATCGCATTAGAAACGCTTCTGAGACGTGTTTGATACCTCTCTACCCTTTTTCCATTCTACGTTAGAGATCGTTGCCTTATAAAGGCTCATTTTTAATTCCTCGTTCTCTATTCCAGAGAGGCTCTCCCAAGCCTTTTCCTTCTCTTGGGCACTCAGGGGGACTGTTTGGACCTTGTTGGCTTTTTCTAAAACGCGGTCTTTAGGGACAGCCTTCCGCATAGCCTTGTTTTGGCTGACAGCAAACTTCACATCTTCGATAGGATCTTCGTCAGCTAATCGCAATTTGCGTGTCAACATCAGGCGATATATCTCCTTATCCGCTTCGAGTTCGGCTTTATGAAGCGAGCTAATTGTATAAATGACTATGATATTTGGATTTTTCTTGTCGTAGAAGACCGCACCGGTAACACTCGATATCTTCTCCCCGGCAACAATCTCCCAAGCCTTCCGCAAGGCTAAGGCATCCCTAGTCGCGCTACTGGTATGCTCATGCAAAAAATCATCTATGTGCTCTTGAATCGTTAGCATAAGCAAAACCCTGATTGCCTTCTCCAGTCCCTTTACCGCTTTAACTCTATTATATTAGCCGACGAAAGGAACTGGTCGGGAATAACCCTCAGATCGGCAGTCGTGATAAAACACTGCCCGACATTGCTGCTTAGTGAAAGCAGGCTCTGCCTTCTGGTCAAGTCAAGCTCTGAGAGCACGTCGTCAAGCAACAATATCGCGTCATTGGCAGTAATATCACGGCAAACATCGAGCTCTGCCATCTTCAGCGCCAGGGCAACGCTTCTTTGCTGGCCTTGGGAAGCGTAGCTTCGCGCCTCTCGGCCATCAACGAAAAAACTGATTTCGTCTCGCTGCGGGCCTACCAGGGAGACACCGCGAAGGTATTCCTCCCTTCGGCGGGTCTCCATTGCTTCAAGCATCAATGACTTCACCTCGTTCGTTTCAGGTATGTGGAGAAGACCGATGGCTTCGTTTTTGTCATAGGAAGGCAGGTAGGCAGAGTCAAGGGTTTCTCCCCCTGATAAATGGGCATAATGCTCCTTTGCATACTTCATAAGCCTTGAATAAAGCTTGTACCTATTCACTGTTAACAAGGCACCAAGGTCAGCCAGATGCTCTTCCCAGACAAGCTCTTCAGGCCTTGGCGGCTCGTCGATCATGCGGTTTTTTTGCCGCTCCCGCAGAATCGAGTTCCGTTGGCTTAGTGTCTTTGCGTAATCTTGGTAGATTTTCTTGTATTGTTTGGAAAGCCTCTTGCCAATGCTGTCGAAACATAGCCTTCTTTGCTCGGGAGCGCCTTTTATCAAATCAAGGTCGTCTGGAGTAAAAAGCACGATTGGTATGACTCCGGTCATATCGCCTAGCCGTCTTTTTTTTCCGTTGAAAAGGTATTGTCTTTTACCGTCAACGACCAGCATTTCTACGTTATATGACCTGTCTGCTTCTTGGAAATCGCCAATTATTCGACACGTTTCTTGGTTGATTCGAACTAGGTCGTGCCAACTGGAGGTGCGAAAACTATCGAACCCACATAAAAGCTGAATTGCTTCTAAGATGCTAGACTTGCCGCTTGCGTTCGCTCCCACAACAACGATAACTCCAGCGTCGCTAGTAAAGGATAAGGCTTGGTGGTTACGAAAATCATGTAACTCAAGTCTTTTTAACAAGAAGCCCATCGGCTCTCAGTTTCAATGGCTTACCCGCTATATGTCTACCCGAAGAGGCATCGTCAAGTACAGAAAACTATCTTCGCCGTTGGTCTTGATAACTCCTGCCTTCATTGGGCCTTGTGTCTCAAAGAGTATCTCGTCTTCTTCAATGACGCTTAAGCCGTCTGCAATATATTGATGGTTAAAACCGATTTCCAGGTATTCACCCTCAATATGGGCTTCTATAGTCTCGCTTCCGCTTGCCCTGTCCACTGTCTTAGAGCTAATCGTTAGCTTTTGCTTAATAGGGTCGAAAACTAATTTCATGGGGCCGTTGGGATGGCTGGCCAAAGAAACTCTCTTGACTGCCTGGTAGAACGTACTTGTGTTTATCGTAGAACAGAGGATACTGTCACTAGGGATTAGGGCTTCGTAATTTGGATAGTTTCCCTCGATCTTTCTACTCACAAAGACTGTTTGGCCTACCTCGAACATTATTTGGTTTTCAGCTTCGGTGATTGTTACAACATCGTCAGGTGAGCTGATCTTGGCGATTTCCTCTAAAACCTCTCCGGGGACGATCAGTTCGAAGTCGCTTTCGTTCTCGATGGTTTTATCTACAACAGCCAGCCTGTACGAGTCGGTGGCAACCAGAGACATGCTCCCCTCTTGTATTTTTAGCAGCACGCCCTTCAGTACAGGGCGTGACTCGTCGCGTGATACAGCTTTGGAGGCCCGTTTTATCATACGCTGAAGGTCTTTTGCTTCGATTGTTATTTGGCGCTCTTTGTCGACTTTTGGAAAATTGGGATAATCTAAAGGATTTAAAGTATTAAGCGAAAAGAAACTGTCCCCACTAGTAATATCAAGACCAGAGCCTGAGTCTTCGATTGTGACCGAGGCTTCAGGGAGGGTCTTTACGATATCAGTAAACAACCTTCCAGGAACTACCGTTTCCCCTGGGGTCTCAACCATTGCCGGCGTTTGGTTTTGGATTGATATCTCTAGGTCGGTTGTCCGCAAAGTAAGTAAGCCTTCTTCGACTATCATTAATACCCCTGAGAGTATTGGCATGGTAGACCTTGCAGACATTCCTTTAGAGACTGCTGAAAGGGAGCTCAGTAGCTGATTCTTTTCAATAACAAACTTCATGTTCATCCTTTCTATTATTAGTTTATATAAATCTGTAGTAATAATAAGGCTTGTGAAATTGTGAGAATAAGACAATTATGCCTGATTATTCCCGGCGTTTGCGAGTGAGGAAATGTTCACTCAACTCACAGCCCCAAATGTTATTTACCGGTTTCACCATAAATTTCTCACAAGCATCATCTGGTTCTACAAAAAACATTACACTTTCTTCACATAACATCTTTGATGCTATGAGTTACAAACTTACTTCCAGTTAACCAGTCAGCACATCGACAAGATGTTTTACTTCACTGTCAACACTAGACGATAGCTGACGTTTCTTTTCTATATTATTACACGCGTACATCACAGCTGTATGGTCTTTATTAAATGCTTTAGAGATTTGCGGCAATGAGGCGTTTGTCATATTCCTACATAAGTACATAGCGACTTGTCTAGGATATGATATCTCATGGGATCTTCTAGAGCTCAAAATATCCTCATGGCGCACATTAAAGTACTTTTCAACTGCTTGTTGGATTGCACTGATATCAATATCCCGAACTGTTAAATGGCGGAAGTGGTTTGAGACGATTTCCTCGGCTTCGCTAGGGGTTATTGGTAAAAACCGCGCTTTATCATGTTTTAAGGTAATTACCAGGTTGTTCAATGCCCCTTCCAGCTCCCTTATATTACTGCCTGAAAGCGAGACAATGTGCTCAATAACATCATTGCCAATTAAAGCCAAGACACTTTCGCAGTCTAAGCGACGGCAGCAATATGGGAGATAGTTACTGACGATAGTGAGCTTGGTTTCTGCTGATAAAGGCTGGACATCAGCGATCACCCCGCTGCTAAAGCGGCTCAAGAACCTCTCTTCGAGATTTATCTCTAAAGGAGGCCTGTCAGAGCTTAGGACGATTTGCTTGTTCTCGTCTTTCATCTGGTTAAAAATGTCAAATACTATATTGACAGTGCCCGGACGGTTTTCAAGACGCTGTACATCATCAAGCAAAAACACATCAGCTGTCTTGTATTTCAAATCAAAGTCTCTGAAACTTCCCTGTGTAGCAGCAAATGAGTATTCAGCCAGCATTTCATTTGTTTGCGCATAAACAACATTAAGGTCGGGACGATGATGCTCTAAATAATGCCGGATCGATAATAAAAGATGCGTTTTACCAAGGCCTGAGCGACCATATATGAAAAGCGGGTTGATTACGTAGCCTGGTGACTTGGCAACAAGCACTGAGGTAGAAAATGCAAGCTGGTTTGCTGCATCGTCAATAACAAACGACTCAAAAGTCATACGTTGGTCGGCTATGGGGAGGATTGTTGTGTCAAGTGGGACGTCCTTGGGAGGGAACTCGGTATACTGAGCATATGTTGGGAGCAGTGTATCATTTGAGGGTATGGGCGAAAATGAGTTCAGCTCATAGCCTAGAGAGTTTGACGGGTTATCTTGATAAGGAGAAACACTCTCCTCGCTGTATTTGTTTGCAGTGTTTACGAAGGCGGGGTTTTGCGGTCCTTGTTGAGCCGCTGAACTTAGCCATTCGTTGTCTTCGTTTGGCTCAATGGTTGAAAAAGATGGAAAAATGCCATTACTGTCATTTAGCTGAGGATACAAGCCAACAGACTCGTCTACAACAATCTTAAAACCGTACCGTTTGCCAGTTACAAGCATAATCGCCTTTTGGATATCACCGATCAGCTGTCGTTCGATCCAATGTTTGGTATAAAGGTTCGGGGTACTAAGAACCAATTCGTCCTCATTAATGTCAATAGGCCTTACCGACGAGAACAAAGCGTTCATTGAAGACTGGTTGCGTCCTGACTCACGAAAGAGCAGCACTGTCGTATCGTGCCATAATTGTGTCGCTTTATCTACATTCACTTTTTCCTTCCCTCTCCTCTATGTAGTTATCACCCCCTAGCCTCCAATTAGCCTTTGCAAATAGACAAGGCCATTGTTTGATAGAATCCGTTTTCGATTTGATGCTTTTTCAATCAATCCTGCTGTTTCCAGCTTGTCCAGCAGCCGTGTGCCAGTAGCTGCACTTATGCCCAAAGGGACGACAAGGTCTGTTGGGCCAGCAGCACCTAGACTGGCGATTACTTCTAAAGCTGCTTGTGTACGAGGATCAACCATGTTTGCTAATGGCTGGACTGGCTGTTGCGGGTATATAGGCAGCTCTTCTCTGCTTGAGGCTTGTGAAGTGTCTATCGAGCTTGAGGAAAACAAGCTGGCCGGCTCACGACCCTGTGCTGATTGTGTAGAACTTACTGTGTTAGTACTATTAGATGATACTAGCGAAAGTGTTATTACCACTCCTTCGACTGCATTGTCATCAATACGCAGGCTCCCATGGTTAATCTCTAAATACTCCCTGACTAGAGGAAAACCAGAGCCAACTCCTTTTATATAGTGCCGCATTTGTTCGCTTGCTGAAGTAACACCAGGTTGCTGAACTAATAGTTTCTTTTCAATGCCTGGCCCTCGATCTGAGAAACGAATGGTATCGCCATTGTCCAGAACTGATACTGTGCATTCTTTAAAATCAGCATGTATGAAGTTCTCTGCTATCTCACGTATCGTTGAATAAGGAAGACGACCCCCAAGTTGTCTAGCCTTGTCATATGTCTCTGATGCTATGTTCTCGATGAACCGGAGCAATGGGGCAGGTTCAATATCAATTATTCGCGGTGAAGACAGCATGTCGTCATAAATAGCAATCCGGGCTATCGTTGAGACATAAGGCCCAGCAGGATCATTTATTTCTGCCCTAGTTTGATCTATATATCCTGTATCAGAATTTGTTTCGCTTTGTAATGAGTCGGACGTACTGTTCGGTTCAAGTAAAGGCTCTGAAAAAAACTCTGTTGCGTTCAAGTCAAGGCTCATTTGTAACATAGCCTTTCGTGAAAAAGATTGCCTACTAATCAGAAAAACAGGTAAGTTTTTCACAATTTTAGTAAAATTGTGAAATATCCATACCGCAACGCTCAATCATTTTAGCAGAATAAAACCGTAGCTTGAAATATATTGCAATATGCTGAAAATTAGACACACCGGATAAGCTGCAACAAAAATAAAAAATGAAAATAAAAATAAAACCTGTGAAAAATTAGTGAAATATGTGAAAAAATGAAATCGGGTAAGGAAATTGCGAAAAACAAAGATGAAAAATAAATAAAACTTTGAAACGCTGTGAATAGCCCAAGACGCCAATGCTGTTTTAAACATAAAATCAATATTATGGATTCTACTGTCAAGGTACGTGATAAAACTGCAGGTAAACAAACAAAAAATACTTACAAAAACTGTGCATAGAAAAAGATAGCGATTTCCATATGTGTGTCAAGGAGTGAAGTCAAGGCATTTAAACGGTTTCTCACAAGACAACAAGCAGGTATCCTTGATAGATAATGTTTTTCACAGACTGTGAAAAACATTCTTACAGAATGGCAACGTATTTCAGATGAAATATAAGCAGTATAGTATCGATAATTCTCTAAAATTTAACTTAGAATTTACTGAAAGAAAGAGGATACGATCACAAAAATATCGGCAAACCATGTCATCTCCAACAAAGCAGCACATCAGATTAGGGGTTTAATAAAAATCAAAAATTGATATCGAATAAAGGATATATATGTCGCGTTAATACTCGAAGTAATAAAAACTCCAAATGAAGAATTGTGACAAAGGCTTGCACATCGATATCAAAATACAATACGAAAGAATTATCAGCGAAAAGCATACTATGAAGAAACGAAAGCACCAGGAGATCATTCCTTAAAAGGAGGTGCATAGAACCAGTGACCATAAAGCTATGTATTATTATTTCCAAATAGATGGCGGCAAAGTGCAGATACTTAGGAGGTATGCATGGATATCACAATCAAGCCACTCAGCCCGGAACTCGCAAAAGACTATTTCGATTTCTTCGAGCAACGGGCGTTCACAGACGAATCACCTTACCGTTGCTATTGCCAGGTCTATCAGATGACCAAAGAACAGCTTCAGGCTGCCTCCGAAGACGTGATAGGGCTCGATCCTGGACAAATCGCTCGCAAAGTTGCCGAACAACAGATACAGGACGGAGCCTTGCGAGGGTATCTGGCTTACGCCAATGGGATGTCGGTCGGTTGGTGCAATGCTAACGATAGGGCGAACTACCCTGAAGAGCCGGCATTTGACATGCCTTTCCATGCGCCAGCAGCAAATCGTGAGAAAGCAGTGATATGTTTCGAGATCGCTCCTGAATACCGACGTATGGGCATCGCCAGCGCTCTATTAGACCGGGTCATCAACGATGCGAAAACCGAGGGGTTTAAGGCTGTGGTCGGTTTTCCCGTCGCAAGGAGTGAGCGTTTCGAATGGGATTATCCCGGCCCGCTCCAGATGTATGAGAAAGCTGGTTTTATTAAAACCAGCCCAACCAAGATGGATGAGATCGTGGTGATGCGTAAGGAGCTTGGCTGAGTGCATACAAACACGACTTAAGACCAGCCGTTGAGCTTTTATCCTAATTAAGAATCAACTTCCTATTCCAACGACTCTGTAAACCCTAGTATATCTCTAGGGTTTGACCCCTTGTTTTATTTATCCGCATTGGAAAGAATAAAGCCAACAACCCTACATAAGCTAGACGTATACCCAAGTAGACATGTATAGTTAGCGCCGCCAAAACACCTGTGTTAATGACTGTCGTCGAGGACATGCTGCCTTTCTTTGACAAACAGCACGGTATTCTTTGTATATCTCGTTGGTGACCGATCGTTTTTCTGACATAATCAACGGCATATCGTCTCTTCCCTTCCATCGGGTAGAGACGGTTTTCGTGTACATTCCTGTTTTGAGGCAACGAAAGCCCTAGGAGTACATTAATTACGAGGCAACGCGTAAATTTGACAGTCCATGTGACCAGATTTATAATCTCTTTTCGCTATAAATCTCTATGAATAAGCAACCGTAAATCCACATATTAGTAGCTTAAACACAAGCTTTAAAAGAAAGATTATGAAAATGAAGAGAACCTATCAACCAAATAAACGGAAAAGGGCTAAAAGCCATGGGTTTAGGATACGTATGTCCTCCAAAGGAGGCCGAGCTGTTTTAGCTGCTAGACGTGCGAAAGGACGCAAACGATTAACGGTTTCTGACAGCTAATAGGCAAGTAGGTTTTGTTGAGACAGACAATTACATCAAACGTTGAGATTAATGATCTTTTTCAAGAAGCAAGACGCAGTGTCCATAAAAACCTGATTGTCTTAATAGCTGACGAGAAGCCAGAACGCGACTATCAAGGTCGCGTTGCTTTTATTGCGGGCAAACGACTAGGAAATGCACCCCAAAGGAACCGAGCAAAAAGATTATTACGTGAAGCAGCAAAGCTAGCAGGAGCGCCTTGGGAAGGCCTTAGAGTCGTTCTGATAGCCCGCGAAGAGCTCATGAGCTCGAGTGTAGAGTCGATCCGAAACAGTATTAACAACTCACTACAGCAATACCATTTATTGTAGTAGCGCTCTTCGTTAAGAGAAAGAATATGTTTCAAGCTGGTAGCATGTGACTTAGTAAAAAAGAGTAAGCAATAATGGCACAAATTAAAGAACATCTGACAGCTCTTCCTAAATACTTTGCTATTGCTTGTATTAACATGTACAGAAAGTTTATATCGCCGATAAAGCCACCAACATGCAGGTTCATGCCCACTTGTTCTGAGTACGCCCTAACAGCTATCAAGCAATATGGAGCAATTAAAGGGGGCTGGATGTCTGTAAAGCGAATTTTGAAATGCCACCCTTGGCATCCTGGTGGTTTCGATCCGGTAGAATAATGATCGATCGACTGGAGGAACCTTGGGTTTTTGGACATATTTTAAAGAAGCGATCTACCTAGTTATAGATTTATTGTTCAGGTTATGTGGTGATTGGGGCGTTGCCATTATATTGATAACAATAATATTTCGCATGCTGATTCTTCCGATCACGATCAGACAAAGTAATTCACAGTTTAAAATGCAGAAACTACAGCCTGCTATGAAGGCAATACAAGAAAAGTATGCTGACGACAAAGTCCGTCAAAACGAAGAGATGATGAAGCTGTATTCAGAGGCGAAGTACAATCCTTTGTCAGGCTGTCTGCCGATGCTTTTACAGATGCCGATATTTGCAGCTCTTTTTCAAGTGCTCAGGGAGCTTGAGAGCTTGATAATAAAGGCTGGTCATGCTGACGAGGTGTTACCTGCAAGCTTATTCAATATCATTCCTGACCTTTCAGTATCAGCTAAAGCTATTTTTACATTTACGCCTGAAGGTTTCATAACTTCACTCCCCTATTTAATCATGTTGCTGCTTTTTGGCGTGTCAATGTTGATTCCAATGTTGCTAAATCCAAATACTGATAAGAACACGTTATTGATCACTGGTTTTATGTCAATAATGATGTTGTCTTTTGGCTGGAACACACCTGCTGGAGTGCTTCTTTATTGGGACACATCCTCAATTATTGGCTCTGTCCAGCAGGCAATCGTTAAAATGATTAACCAACGAAAAGAACAAAACGAAGAAGAAGAGCTAATAGAGATCAAACCTGTAAAAGTTGATGTTGAACGAAAAGAGCGTAAAAATCGTCCAAGAAAGACGAAGTAATATATTATAGCTATTAATAGATAATACTAATTGAAATGGAGCAAAGATGGATACTTTTGACAGAGAGTCTGATATCACAGAGTCAAATGATGTGACTGAAGAAAAACTAACAACAACAGATAAGACAAATTCTAACAATCAATCATTAGGCAATGATATGAGTTCAATCTATAGTGAAAATACTGAAGCTAACAACACAAGCAACATTTCAATTGATGCTGCAGAAGCTGAGATAGACTCTGATGAAAATGAGTCAAGTCAGTTCAACAGTCGTGAACTAGATCTGTCCGAGGATGAGTTAGATGAGATTGCTGATGCAGTAATAGAAGTAATGAGAACAGTTTTGTTCTACTTTAATGCTGAAGATACTGAAATAGAAGAATATGAAGGAGAAGAAAGAGAACTCATCTTTGATGTTGTTGGAGAAAACCTTGGTATGTTGATTGGTAGACATGGTCGGACCTTGGAGGCAATGCAATTACTCGTAAGCGCTATTGTGAGCCGTCGTATTGGTTATCACTATCCCATAGTTGTTGACATTGAAGGCTATGCGAACAGGCGCAAACAGAAATTAATATCACTAGCAAAATCATCTGCTGCAAGAGCGATTCGACTAAAAAGAAGTGTTCGTTTAAGACCGATGAGCCCATATGAAAGAAGAGTAGTTCATATGGCATTAAAAGATGACCGTCGAGTGAGAACAGAATCCGAAGGTTTAGACCCAAATAGACAGGTAGTGATTTGTCTTGTGTAAGAAAGAAATAGATTTTAAAGTCAGTCTATTAAAAAAGACACTAACTATCAAGCTCCTTTCGGTCCATTTATGAAAGGAGCTTGTTTATGACAAAAAGCAACTATTCAAGCCAATTTGGCAGAACTACATATGAGAATGAAATCAATGAGTATAAAGATGCATTTGAGGGGTTTCAGGGGTACTCAACTGAATCATTGTGTCTTCTTTTTAAGCACATAGACCTAATGCTTGTTGAAAATCAAAAAGTAAATATCACAAATATACTTGATTTTGACAAAGCTGTTTATTTGCATTTATATGATTCACTATTAGGAGTTGATGCTTTGCTTAGTTCGAGTGATGGGAATTTTATTGACCTTGGAAGCGGAGCAGGGTTTCCAGGAATCCCCTTAACCTTGTTCTCTAACCGCCATAGTGTATTAATAGATTCATCAAAAAAGAAAGCTGAAGCTTTAAAGAGAATTGTCAGTGGGTTAGGATTAGCAAACAGAATGAAAATAAAAGCCGTAAGAGCTGAAGAGGAATCATTAAAAAGACCAAATGAATATACTGCTGTTTGTGTCAGAGCGGTAGGATCGCTTGTATCACTAATGGAATTAGCTAGTCCTTTGCTTCAGAACAACGGACTCATAATTGCTTATAAAGGACCAAACTATCATAAAGAGTATGAAGATGCTTTAAAAATGAAAGAAAAACTAGGTTATGTGGTAGAGAGTATAAGTGAATACGTTATACCAAAAGTTTTGGTGCCAAGGACAATCATTGTTTTCAAGAAGATTTCTACTGCTTATATAAAATTGCCAAGGAAGATAGGTAGTGCCCAAAATAAACCTCTAAAGTAGAAATTGATATAACTTTTCACGTGAAATAAAACACAATCTATAAAATCCAATACTTATAAAACAATCATAGAAGGAATTGATTAGTTCGCTCAGCAAACCATAAATCCAGGATTTTTTGTTGATTGAGTTTAAAAAATTCATAAACGTTCTGTTTGTATAACCTCAGAGCGGTATATGGAGATAGTGTTATGAATTTTTTGCATTTAAACAATCTTTATCATAGAAATAGCTAAGAATACTGCTTTTACAGGTTACAATAGTTTTTAACCTGAAACAAATGAACAAAAAATAGGAAGACTATGTTTGAAAAGACTGTGATTGAAAAGACTCATACAGTTTGAATATGCTGTAATAAAGCTAGAGCTGTCAGGACTCGTGCATCAAACTGTGGAAGAGACCTTTAAACACATAGCTTGACTGTAGTTGACTTGGCTTTGGGTACAGGACACTATTAGCGGAAAAGAGCGGGAAAGAAAACCGCAACAACTCTGTTATACCTAAAGCGAATAGTGTCGGACTGGGAATAACCAAGCTTACAGGGACAGCCTTTATGACAGAGATCATCGAACAATACCACCACTTATAGAGTCAATATAAAGTAACTTATAAAGATAGTGCCTTTCCAGTATGTTTACCAAAAGGACGTTAAATATCAAAGGTATGCCTTTGACACAGGATTATTAGCTAAACAATGTCAAGCTTGGCTCAACAGGCTTTCTCGAAGACAAGGATTCATGTAAAGAGTCATTTAGGGACTTGGAAGATCTCGAGCTTTCAAGATTCGAGCTTTTTCTACAATAAGATACGAGATATGCTCGTTGTGAACGAGAAGTTCTTTCATGAAGCTAGATACTAGCATTGAATGCCTCGTTTCTATAGGAACATCTTTGCCAAACACCCGCCTTGATAGGAAAGCAGGTAGCTAAAATGCTAAAGCAATATATGTACTGGAGTAAAATGAATAAGCGCTCGCAAAAGCAGCTTAAACAACAGCTCAGAGAGAGCCTATGGGGCTACATGCAGCTGAAAAAGCAGCTGAGTCAAGTGTTGTGGTAATGCTTGTCCACATGGACAGTCGGTTATTGTTTTCGTACTGAATTAGGACCTGTACAAATTACATGTTTGAGAGGCGATACTAGAAGTTCAAGCAGCGTGCCAAGGCAATCGGTGCGTTATCTGATAGTGATTCAATGCTGATGCTTGTCGAAGAAAGATGCAGGCATGTAGCTGAAAGTAATTAGAGCCAAAGGAGGTACCTGTTGATCAAGGACGTTAGAGATGGAGGCAGAGGAGATGATTACAGCCAGCTAGTGAGCTGTCGTTAAGCTTATAAAAAGTACACAAAAATCAAAACAAAATATACACTCTTGATGTAATTGCTAATAACTGAAAAACAGATATCACGATTTATGTACAACACAGAAACACCTTATGAAATTAAGCCAATTCTATTGTCGTTATTAAAATCTTTTCACGTGAAAAGTTTGTTATACTGGATTTAGCGTAAAAGGAGGTGGATTATTGCAACTCAAAAGAACTCTAACCGAAAAACTCTTGTATTAGCTATTATTAATCAAAAGGGCGGAGTTGGAAAATCTACAACAACAATCAATCTTGGTGCTGCGCTCGGTGAAAACAATAAAAAGGTTCTTGTTGTTGATATTGATCCTCAAGCAAATACGACAAGCGGTTTTGGCATAGAAAAGACTGCTGGAATGCTAAGTGTATATGACGGTATTATTAATGAGGAGCAAGCCTCATCGATAATAATAAATACTGACTGCAAAGGGGTCTCGTTACTACCAGCATCAATTGAATTGGCTGGAGCTGAACCTGAGCTAGCAAATGTTATTGCGCGTGAAGCCAGGTTAAAAGAGTTTCTAGTTCCTGTGCTTAATGATTATGATTATGTCTTGATCGATTGTCCTCCTTCTTTGGGCTTGTTGACAGTGAATGCTTTAATGGCTGCTGATAAATTGCTAATCCCAATACAAAGTGAGTTCTTTGCGTTAGAAGGATTGTCAAAACTTCTTGACACAATGAAACTTGTCAAAGTTAGATTGAATCAAAACCTAGAGATATTTGGTGTTGTTTTAACGATGTTTGACGCTAGGACAGTTTTGGCCAGACAAGTTGCTGATGAAGTCAAAGAATATTTTAAGGATATAGTTTTTGAAACTGTGATTCCTAGGTCAGTAAAATTAGCAGAAGCTCCCAGTCATGGACAATCAATACTTGATTATGCATCTAAAAGCCAGGGGGCAATAGCTTATAGAAATCTTGCAAAGGAAGTGATTAAACGTGACAGATAATATAAACAGCAGACAAAGGCGAGGCTTAGGAAAAGGACTGGGATCACTAATAGTAAGTGCTGATGCAGAGTCTGGGGTTAATATTGATTTTACCGAGATACCAATTGACAAGGTTACTCCAAACCCAAACCAACCAAGAATAGATTTTTCTGCAGAAAGACTTGCTGAGTTACAAGAATCGATAAAAAAGGATGGCTTGCTTCAACCAATCATCGTTCGGCCTGAAGGTTCTGGGTACCAAATAGTTGCCGGTGAACGTCGCTGGCAAGCATGTAAAAAGCTTGGATATAAAACAATTGCTGCTAAAATTGTCGTAGTTAACGATATTGAAGCTCAAGAGATCTCTTTAGTTGAAAACCTACAGAGGGATAATCTGAATGCGATTGAAGAAGCCCGTGGTTATCAAAGGCTTATTGATATCTCCGGGAAAAAGCAAGTAGAGATTGCTTTATCAGTTTCCAAAAACCAAGCCACAATTTCAAATGCATTGAGATTGTTAAGCCTACCTGATGAAATTCAAGAACTAATGTTTGATGGTAAGTTAAGTGCTGGTCATGGTAGAGCCATTCTTTCAATTCCTGACGAAGATGGAAGAATTCGTCTGGCTAATAAAATCGTAGACGAAAACCTATCTGTCCGTGAGACTGAAACACTTGCCAGGCTGTATGGAGTAAACGGATTGGAAAGAGCGAAAAGAGCTGCCTCTCCAAGGTCATATAAGATTGTTGCAAGAAAGCTTCGTCAAAAATTGGAGACATCTGTAAAAGTAACTACAGTTCGAGGAAAGAACAAAATTGAAATTGAATTTAAGGACGAAGATGATTTGCAAAGAATATTTGACTTAATAGAGAATAGTCAACTCGAAACAAATAGTTCGATCGAATTTGAAGCACCGATATCATAAAGAAAGAAGAAAGGTATGAGTAAAGAGATACCTAAATCTACTTTTGAGAACGATAGCCAAAACAGTAAAAGAAGCGAAACAATATCAACTGTTAGCGGCATTCTATTTGTTTCATTTGTAGTTGGTTATACAGTGGCAAAAAACCAAAGCCTTCGAGACGAGATTAGTAAACAAATACAAAATGTTTTACGAGTCAGTAAAGACTTAGTTCAACAAGTAAGGTTTATAACGGATAGGATACATAGAATAAATGTACTTTTAAAAGCAGAAATATCTACAGATGACAAGGAAGCATTAGTTGCTATTAATAAAAGCGAAGAAAGCAAAACAGAGTACAAAAATAGAACAAATGTACGAGAAGATATCAAAAGCGAGAATGATATCGAAATGCGCAAATTGTTGTTAAGAGTCAAACAAGATGAGTATGACAGTTTTTGGTCATTTCTAAATGAGTAATCAATATAAATGTTTCTACTAAGAAATCCTTTATTCACAGGAAGTGCAGATACCAAATGGATGACATAAGTAATAGAAGGATTACTGTTTTTGATACAACCTTGCGTGACGGAGAACAGTCGCCTGGAGCTAGCATGAACAGGGAAGACAAGGTATTGATTACTAGACAACTGCTGCGTTTAGGAGTGGATGTTATCGAAGCTGGTTTTCCGATATCAAGCCCTGGTGATTTCGAAAGTGTGCGTGCTGTTGTGCACGAAGTAGGGGATGCAGCAGTCGTATGCGCACTGTCAAGAGCTGTCGAAAAAGATATCAAGGCATGTGCAGAAGCTTTAGAACATGCTGTTTATCCACGCATCCATACTGGTATAGGTGTCAGTAAACAACACATATATGGAAAGCTGAGATCCACAGAAGACACAGTGAAAGAACAAGCAGTTTTTGCTGTTGGCTTGGCAAAGGAATATTGTGAGGACGTGCAATTCTATGCAGAAGACGCTGCACGAGCTGATATTGGCTTTTTAATCAGTGTATTAGAGGAAGTAATCCAAGCCGGTGCTACAGTAGTTAATATTCCTGATACTACAGGATATAGTCTTCCTTATATTTTCGGGCAACTGATATCAGAGGTTAAGCAGAAAGTGTTTGGTATTGAAAGAGTGCAAATAGCAGTGCATTGTCATAATGACCTCGGATTAGCCACAGCTTTATCTCTTGAAGGCTTAAGAAATGGTGCAAGCCAAGTCGAATGCACTATCAACGGCCTTGGAGAGCGAGCAGGCAATGCTGCCTTAGAAGAACTGGTTATGGCGATACAGCTGCATTCCAAGGAACTAGGAATGCATACTGGCATAATAACCGAGGAACTGTCTCGGTCTTCGAAGCTAGTAAGTCAAATCACCGGTATTCGTGTGCAAGTCAATAAATCAATAGTCGGCGCAAACGCGTTTACTCACTCCAGTGGCATTCATCAAGATGGAGTAATAAAGCAACGAGACACTTATGAGATCATTGACCCTGAGACAGTAGGTATAAAAAACAATGAAATCTTACTCAGCGCTCGAAGCGGCCGGGCTGCTTTATCGGAGCGGTTGGCTGAGATAGGTTTGTCTCCAGATGGTCCAGGGCAAATGGAAGAGATATATGACCGGTTTATTGAGATGGCTGATCGAAAGCGTTTCGTCTATGATGAGGACCTAGAAGCATTAATGCATGAATACGGTAGGTCCATTGAGGCCTTATGGACATTGAAAACATTGCAAGTCAATTGCGGGTATCCCTTAATTGCTACGGCTTTGCTCGTGCTCATTGACAGTAATGGGGTAGAGCATATTGCATCAACTACAGGCACAGGGCCGATTGATGCTTCTTATAAAGCTGCAGACCAAATTATCAAAGAACAAATTGAGCTAATGGAGTTCTCGGTAATGTCAATTACGAGAGGTATAGACGCATTGGGAGAGGTTATGGTACGTATTGAGACAAGTAATGGGATTCCATTCATTGGAAGAGCAGCGGACGGGGACATAATTGTATCTAGTATCAAAGCTTACTTAAATGCTATCAATAGGATGATGAGAGCCAGTAAAGCGCAAACCGCCTAATGTGAATCGAGGATGCTTAAAAACCTGACGCCAGCGATTGGTATACGAGAGGAAGACTATTGAATTTTAAAACACGCCAGATAAATATCGTTTCAGACTCGTGTTGTGACCTGCCACATGACTTATACGGATCTCTTAGCATTGGCTTGATGAAGTTTCCGTATCTGATGGATGACGGTGAGTATTTCGATGACCTCTATGAGGCGTCTACTGCTCATCAGTTCTATGAGAGGCTTCGCAAAGGCGAGCAGGCAAAAACAGCGCAGATTCCCTATGCACACATACTTGAGGTCTTCGAGCAGGCTGTCCAAGAACAACTTCCGACAGTCTTTTTATGTTTCACCTCGGGTTTGTCGGGTAACTACGAGTTGATGCAACAAGCCTGCAATGAGACCCTGGAAAAGTACCCTGATGCAGAGTTGTACGTGGTAGACACCCTGTTGCCTTCGATAGCTGAAGGGCTGCTAGTTTGGGAAGCAGTCCGTCAGGCTGACAGGGGGTTAAGCGCACAAGAGCTTGTCGCCTGGGCTGAGGAGGCACGCTATTATGTCAATGCATTCTTCACTGTCCCTGACCTTGAGTCTTTAAGGCGTGGGGGGAGAATACCGGATTTTGCTGCAACAGCAGGCACCACTTTGGATATCAAGCCGATCATCACAATTGACCTTGAAGGCAAGCTAAAGCTATGTGCTGCTGCTAGAGGCCGCAAGAAGTCAATAAAACTGTTGCTTCAATACTACGACGAGATTTCTCGGCCAGAAGAGTCAAATGTTGTGATTGTTGCCTCAGCTGACTCCCCAAAAGAGCTAAAGCAAATGACAGAACAGCTGTTGAAGAATACTGAAAGCAAGCCGCCAGCCATAATAACCAGCTCGATTGGCCCGGTTATCGGAGCACATGTCGGGCCAGATATGATCGCCATTAGCTTTTGGGGCCAAGACCGACGTGAGAATGTGTCGTTAACCGATAGAATAGCCAATGCTGTTAGCAATCGTTCCGAAGCATTAAAAGCACGCTTGCGGGGATAGGCAAACAATGGCAAGAGTCTTAAAGAAACCAAGCAAGTTGACAGGTGGTTAAATGGAAAGAATAGCAATCGTCTATAACAACGAACAAGGTTTGGCGATAGCAGGGCTTCTTCAAAAGGGTGGTTTTATCCCCATATGTTGTGACCGAAGCATTAAAGGCAATTTGCATGTCGGCCATAAATTATCTATCAAGGACCCTGTCTTTGTTTCTACTATCGGCGATGCACTGGGCCAAACCGGTACAGTGCTCACTGTCTTTGACAACCAACAAGACGATGAGGATGCCTATATGGCCGAGGGCGGTATCCTAGAAGTTGCCGAGGCAGGCAGCCTCTTTGTCGACTTGAGCACGATTGGGCCTCGATCAGCCAAGGATTTAAATGCTCTGGCTGCCGTTCACGACCATGACTATGTAGAGGCAAACATCATCGGTGCGGTAAAACCGAACGCTAAGGCCAGGCATAGGCTTTTTGTCGCTGGCGAGGACGGGAGCATTAAAAAAGCACAGCCGATAATTGACGTGCTGTCAAACGATACGATAGTCACCGGTTTACCAGGCACAGCAAATGCAGTTAGGCTGGCATCGACCATTTCGCTTGCTGGCAGCTTGATCGGCTTGACTGAAAGCCTGGCCTTTGCCAGTTCAAACGGTGTAGAAAAGTCACTCATGTTGAGCTTGCTAGCAGACAGCAAAAGCCCTGTTAAAGGCATTGCTGGCAATTATGGAGAGCAAATAATCAATGAAAGCTTTGATTCCGACATCGATGTGGGAGCCTTTTTGGACGAGCTAAACCTTGCTTTGGATGCTGCCGAAGAAGCAAAGCTGCCATTGCCTGCTTTAGAGACGTACCAACAGTTGTTTGACCTTCTCCAACTAATTGGCGACGATCGAAGAGGCATTACCAGTATCGCATTGGCATATTATGACGAGAAGAACTCAAAGCGCTTCAATCTCGACTGGAGCCTGGCTGAAAAGGCTGTCGATGTTTACGAAAAAGGAAGCGACGACGATCTTGACGAGGATGAACAAGACCCTCAAGACGAATGGTTTGAGGATGACAATTCTTTCGACCAATATGGATATGGCCAGTTTGGGTTTGACCCAGACCCAGAGGGAGACGGTCTAGGGCCGTCAACAAGTTCGTACTTTTCAGATAATTGAAGCAAACTATGCCCATTATTACAAACATGACAACAGGAGAAAAAGATGCCCGATTTTGATAATTCAATAGCAGTTTTTATTGATTACGAAAACATGGCTTTAGGAATGAACTCAAACAATGGTGGAAGGAGAAAAACACTGTTCCAGCCCGACATCGGAAAGATCCTCGAACGTCTTTTGGAGAAAGGCCGAATCGTCGCAAAACGTGCCTACTGCGACTGGCAAAGGTTTCCAGAAGCTGTCAGTTACCTGCATGGACTGGGCGTGGACCTCTTAGAGATACCTGACAACAACCAGTCCGGCAAGAATTCTGCAGATATCAGGCTGGCTGTCGATGCCATTGAGCTATGCCATAACAATGCCTTTATCAATACATTCGTGATTGTGTCTGGGGACTCAGACTTTACTCCGCTCGTCTCAAGGTTAAAAGAAAACGGCAAGACTATCATAGGCGTGGGAATGCGAGAGTCTACCAGTGAGCTTTTGGCAGTGAATTGCGACGAGTTTATCTTTTATGAGGATATTGGTGTGGCTGCTGATATACCAACAATTC
Organism: Coriobacteriia bacterium; assembly: GCA_009776725.1. Classification (GTDB taxonomy): domain Bacteria; phylum Actinomycetota; class Coriobacteriia; order Coriobacteriales; family UBA8131; genus WQXZ01. The sequence goes on along the minus strand of WRNE01000004.1, from coordinate 29,980 downwards.
CGGACAACCTGTCTGGTGAAAAACGCAAAGCCTATGAGCTGCTGTTCGACAGTATCGAGGCCTTGCAAAGAGAGAACGTAGAAACTATGCATTCGTCTATGATTAAGGACGCCATACGTCGCAAGGCACCCCAGTTCACAGAGGCTGCATACGGGTACCGTAGCTTTACGCGCCTGCTAGAAGAAGCGCAGGACCATGGCTTGATAAAAATGCATAAAGACGAGAAAAGCGGCACATGGGTCGTGGAAGGCTTTAGCGCTTGAGTTAAAAAGGCCTTCGATCCTCTTATTTGACGAAGACGATTCGATAGTTAGACGAGTATTGCATAAATATATTCAGGAGGAGCAGCAATGATTGAAATTCCAGAAGCCGTTGTATTGTCAAGGCAGTTTGTTGATATCTACCAAGGAAAAAAGATCGTCGAGGTCATTGCAGCGCAAAGCCCCCACAAATTTGCCTGGTATTACAAGGATCCCAGTGCATACCCTGCCAAGCTGGTTGGAAAAAGCATCCTTGACGCATATCCAATGGCTGGGCGTGTAGAGGTTGTAGCCGGCGACTGTCTCTTGAATTTCGGGGAAGGAGCTGTTCTTAGACATTATGCTGCAGGTGAAATGGTTCCAAATAAACATCAATTATTCGTCGGGTTTGAAGACGGATCTGCATTGCTTGGAACAGTTGCTATGTATGGCATGTTTATGTGCTTCTACCCCGGGGAGAACGATGAGGACAAGTTCTATATGACAGCAAAGACAGCCATATCACCACTTGCAGAGGGGTTTGACAAGGACTATTTCAATTCGTTGATCGACGAAAAAACAACAAAGCTTTCAGCAAAAGCGTTTTTGGCTACCGAACAGCGAATCCCTGGCCTAGGCAACGGCGTCTTGCAAGATATTCTGTTCAACGCGAGAATCCACCCGAAAAGAAAGATCAACTCGCTCACAGAAGACGAGGTTCAGGCATTATTCATTAGCGTGAAGGAAACACTACAGGAAATGGTTGATTGTGGAGGGCGCGATACAGAGAAGGACCTTTATGGCGAAAAAGGCGGATATACGACAAAAATGAGTAGGTTCGCACTGGATAATGCATGCCCCGAATGCTTTGGAAGCGTGACCAAAGAGACATATCTAGGTGGTACGGTCTATTATTGTAAATCCTGCCAAAAAACCCAATGAAAGGCAGGTAACTGTTAAAATAAACTCAAATGTATGAAAACGACAGTGAGACTGGTCTGAAGAGGTTAAATAGATGCTTAAAGAGAATATAGAGTAATGCCTAAAGACCAGGTCGTTTTGGAGTTCTTTGTTACTTGTGGCCAGGGTTTGTCGTCTCTCGTTGCTGACGAGCTGAAAGATATCGGTATAAAAAAACCACGCACACTGTTAAACGGTGTTGCTTTCTTTGGCACAATGGAAGATGCTTACCGGGCTTGTTTGTGGCTAAGGACCGCCAGCAGGGTCTTGCTTGTCATCGCCCGTGTCAAGGCTAGCGATTCACAAAGCCTATATGAGAGCATCAAAGGGATAACATGGGAAGAGCATCTTTTGCCCTCGGCCAGTTTTGTCGTAAACGCCCATGGCAAGAATGAGAACCTAAAGAACAGCCAATTCATTGCTGTTCGTGTCAAAGACGCAATTGTAGACAGGTTTAGCGATGTCTTAGACAGGCGGCCGGATGTTCGTCGAGACAGGCCAGATGTCGTCATAAACATAAACTTGAGAAACGATAGGGCAACCGTGGCCATTGACCTTTCTGGTGAGCCGCTTCACCGTCGTGGTTACCGACAGGCTAGCAGGTCAGTGACTGCTTCTTTAAGGGAGACCCTAGCTGCAGCCTTGGTCCTTTGCAACGGTTGGACAAACGAGGCAGGCTTCGCTCATCAGAGCTTTCTGATCGATCCTTTTTGTGGGTCAGGGACAGTGGCTATCGAGGCTGCTTTAGTCTTAGCAGACCGTGCACCAGGACTATTGCGTGATTATTGGGGGTTTACAGGGTGGAAGCAGTTCGATCCAGCAAAATGGCAGTATATTCTAGACGAAGCCGACGAACGCGCCGAAAAGCAAAACGAGGCTTTAAGCTTATTGACGATTAAACCGATCTTAGCCAGTGATATTGACGGAGAGGTATTGAAGGTAGCCGAGCAAAGCGCCAAAAAGGCAGGCGTCTTACAGTTGATCGAATTCAAGCAGCAAGACATTATGGGTTTTAGCGTTCCTCGGCTGTATAGCAAAAAACAGGCACACTTGGCCACTAATCCTCCATATGGCCAACGAATGCTCACCGAGGCCCAGCTTCCTGCCCTATTTTCAGCATTGGCAAAAATCATGTCAGCAAACCAAGACAAGATCATTGCTAGCGTCATCAGCTCGAGCGATTCAGTGGAGGCTTACCTAAGCCCGCTATTCAGTGACCTGTCCTTAAAACGCTTAGAAACCATGAACGGCCCTTTGCCTGCAACGATCTTTACCTGGCAAGCCTACAAACAAAACGGGCTGGCAGTAAATAAGGACAATGAAGACGTAGTTGAACAAACAATAGACGAAACAGATAAGCTAGAAAAGAAGCAAAGGCTCGCCAAGGTACAGGTGTCTGCCGAGGCTTATCGAAAACGACTGCAAAAAGTGCTGCAACAAAAAAGCAAGTGGGCAAAGCAGGCAAATGTCAGCTGTTTTCGACTCTATGATTCCGACCTGCCAGACTTTAATATAGCCATCGACCTTTATCAGGGAGCCTCCAAGACCGCAGACGAAGGCCAACAATGGCTGCATATTGCCGAGTATAGGCCGCCTTTGCATATTGATCCCCAACTGGCTGACACACGGTTGGTCGAGGCTATAAACATTGCATCGGAAGTGGTCAACGTCAGCCCGACGAATATTTTCTTGAAGCGCAGAGAAAGGGCAAAAGGGGGCTTGCAATACCAGCAGTACGCAAGTGCCAACAATCAAAGTGCGATACATTTGATCGAGGAGGGCGGCTTGATCTTTGAAGTCGACTTCGCCAGCCACCTAGACACCGGAATCTTCCTGGACCATCGCCTGACGCGAGAGCTGTTGCGCGAAAAAGCGCATCAGCGGGACTGTTTGAACTTGTTTTCATACACAGGTTCAGCGAGTGTCTATATGCAAGACGGAAACGCCAAAAGCGTCACATCGGTAGACCTCTCAAAGACTTATTTGGACTGGTCAAAACGCAATATGATGCATAATAATTATATGGAGAAGAACCCGCGAAAAGGTAACCCAGGCAAGCACCGGCTCTTTTTCGAAGAGGCCGACGTCTTGGCTTGGACTAGTGCAAAAAGAAAAGAGAGGCCGCTTGGAGACAGTCAGAAGCGGGGAGGAACGCCCAAGCCAGCCAATAGGCTGGAGCAAAACCCCCAAGCGGAAACCGTCATGCCTAACCGCTATGGGTTGATCTTTGTGGACGTGCCGACATTTTCCAACTCTAGCAAAATGAAGGGCCGCAGCTGGGATGTGCAACGTGACCATGTCGAGCTATTGATCGATGTGTCGCGCTTGTTGGTCAGGAACGGCGAGGCGGTCTTCTCCACAAACTTAAGAAGCTTCAAGCCAGATACCGAGGCATTGGCAAAAGCAAAAGTACAATTGGAAGACATAAGCGAAACGACCATTCCGCCGGACTTTTCGCGAAACCTGAAGGTCCATAAATGCTATCTGTTACGCAGGGAGGCTTGAAAGATGATCTACCGTAGCGACCCCCGAAGCGGCAAGCAGCTGTCCCAACTGGGCTTTGGCTTGATGCGCCTGCCACGTGGGCTTACTGGCACTGACCTCGAGAAGACCACAGCGATGCTGGAGTATGCAGTCGGCCAAGGGCTGAATTATTTCGACACCGCTTATGTGTATCCAGGCAGCGAGACGACGTTCGGGCGGGCTTTAGAGGCAAGCGGGCTGAGGGACCAGCTAAATATCGCCACTAAGCTTCCGCACCAGCAATGCCGATCCGCTGCTGACTTTGACCGTATTTTCAATGAGCAGTTAAACCGGCTGAAAACCGACCATATCGACTATTACCTAATCCATAACCTGCCAAAAGCGGCATTGTGGCAAAGGCTGGTGGACATAGGCATAAAAGAATGGATTGAGGAAAAGAAAGCCAGCGGCCAAATCGGCCAGATAGGCTTCTCGTTCCATGGCAGCCAGGCGGACTTTTTGGAGCTGCTGGATGCTTATGACTGGGAGTTTTGCCAGATACAGTACAACTATCTGGACGTCAACTACCAAGCCGGGCAGCTCGGGCTGAAAGCCGCATACGAACGGGGCCTGATGATTGTGATTATGGAGCCCTTGCGAGGCGGGCGCTTGGCCAACGGGCTTCCGAAAAAGGCTGAAGAGCTGATGCAGGCGTCCGACCGCCAAGCCTCATATGCGTCATGGGCTTTTCGCTGGCTGTTCGACCAGGCCGAACCGACGGTGGTGCTTTCAGGAATGGGCAGCATCGACCAGTTGACCGACAATATAAACACAGCCAGCTCCTTTGGCCCTGGCATGTTGTCAGCCGAGCAGCATCAGCTGATCGAAGACGTTATCAATATAGTAGCAAATAATTACAGGATCAACTGCACAGGGTGCAGCTATTGTATGCCTTGCCCCCAAGGCGTGAACATCCCCGACTGCTTCGCTGCCTACAACACTTACCACTCGCAGGGCTTTATAGCCGGCGTCTCGCAATACATGACCGGGATTGCCTCGCCTCGCCCTGACCGTTACAGCGGCCCAACAAAATGCATAGCATGTGGAACCTGTGAGCAAAAATGCCCGCAAGGAATTCCTATAATAGACTCACTAAAAGAGGTCAAGCAGCTAATGGAGCCATTCTGGTATAAACCAGCAATGGCGGCCATGAAGCTGGTTATGGGTTAGGGGGAGAAAACCAGGTTTATGTGTTATGCTCGTTGTCCGTTGATTTATTTAACAACATCAGGAGTGCGCATCGGCTGCTTCGGCGGTCAACGAGGTTTAAATCTGCTAGGAGATGAGAATGAGTCCGGTAACGCAGGGTGAAACCCTTTTAAAACTGGTCGACGCCGACAGACTCTTACTGCAGTTAAGCAGACAGTTGGAAGCTTTGCCGCAACGATCGAAACTTGCAGAGTTGGACAAGAGCATGGAACAGCTAGTCGACCAGTCAGAGCAGGTACAAAAGCTCAAGCTACGTCAAGAAATGAGCGTAAAAGCCTTTCGGGACGAAGACCTGATGTTGCAAGAAAAGATCAGTGCCAGCCAAAAACTGATTGAAGAGAACAGCGACAAGTACAAAGAGGTATCCATTCTCGCTACAGAGATAGAGGGTCTTAACAAGCGCATCGAGAAAATCACCTTTGATATTGGCGAGCTAAATAACGGAATAGAAAAAATCAATACTATCGAAGCTCAGCTGAAAGGCCGGATCGACATCGTAACCCAGCGCCAACTAGAGCTGATCGAGAGCCTGGGCACAAATACCGCCAAGCTCGAGGCACAGATCGAAAAGCTCAACAAGCAGCGTTCCCGCCTGGTGTCGTTGCTTCCAGACGACCTTGTTTTGCGCTACGACAAGCAGCGCGAGCTAAAACAAGGTGTGGGGGCGGCAGCGCTGGACGGCCGTATCTGCGGAGCATGTTATATAGAGCTGTCTGAAGGGCAGCTGGCAAAAGCGAAGACCGAAGTCGATGACTCAGGAATTGGGATTTGCCCATCGTGCCATCGCCTCTTGGTGATGCAACCTGCCTAGCGAACAGCCAATCCCTGTGCGATTAGGAGACCTATCTAGATGAAAGACAAAGATTCGCGGGAGAATACCTCGGTAATAGTCGATGCTAGCCTGAGGTGTGACGGAGGCAGCCGAGGAAACCCTGGCAGTAGCGGTATCGCCTATGTGCTTGATAAAACAGATGTGGATAAGAACAAGGAGACGATCTCTTATGGTGGCTGGTATATCGGGCAGGCAACTAACAATCAAGCCGAATACCATGCTTTGATTTGGGGCTTGGAAAACGCCCTGTTCCTGCAAGTACGAAGGATTGAGATCGAATTGGACAGCGAGCTGTTGGTAAAACAGATAAATGGTGCATACCTTGTAAAAAATAAACAGCTAAAGGAGCTTTATGCTGTAGTTATGCAGCTTTTAGCCAAGTTTTATTCATTTAACGTTACTCATGTGAAGAGGGCCTTTAATAACGAGGCTGATACATTAGCGAACAGGGCTATGGATGAACGCTCACCAGTAGGCAATTATCATGTAGAATACGTTTCTCCCGATAATCTTTCAACTGTAGACCTAGTTCAGTCGTCTCCAGTTTTATCCACATCCCCGACAAGCGATGAAAGAAGGATGAGCACAATGGGTATCGGAACGTATTATTTACGGATAAAAGAACACTTTGACGCCGCACATGCCTTGATTGGCTACCCTGGAGAGTGCAAGAACCTGCATGGGCACACCTGGGACGTCGAGGTAGAGGTAAAGGGCACCAAGCTAGACGATGTCGGAATCGTTTATGACTTTAAAGACCTAAAAGACGACCTCTTAGTGATTTTAAAGCAGTTCGACCACAAATACTTAAACGAGGTCGAGCCCTTTACCGAGTTTAATGCAACAGCCGAGAACCTGGCCCGCGTGGTATACGAGCAAATGGAAGCGAAACTGCCCGACCACATCGATATTGTGGAAATCGCTGTTTGGGAGTCGCCTGTCGCGAGATTAGTATACAGAGTCGAGTAAACCGTCTTAAAAAACATTTGTCCTTACGTTATGATGTTTTCCTAAGGAAAGGTGCATGAAATGGAAAGCAAGCAGAAAACCGTGCTTCTCGGGGTAACCGGGTGTATTGCCGCCTATAAGGCCTGTGAAGTCTTACGTCTATTACAAAAAGCCGATGTAAACGTCAAGGTAGTGATGACTCCTTCGGGCGCTGAGTTTGTCACACCGACAACATTTCGCGCCCTTAGCCAAAACGAGGTAGCTGTCGAAGCGATTGCTGACGCGAATACGCCGATCCATCACATCTCTTTGGCCCAGGAGCCGGATGTCTTCTTGATCGCCCCAGCTACTGCTAACACGATCAACAAACTTGCTGCAGGCATTGCTGACAACCTGCTTACTACTACAGCCTTGGCCACCGAGGCACCGATCATCATCGCCCCTGCTATGAACGTCCATATGTGGAGGGACCCCTCAACGCAAGCCGCCTTAGAGGTACTCAGGTCACGAGGCATCGAGATTATTGCCCCAGAGGTCGGCTATCTCGCTTGTGGCGATATTGGCGAGGGCAAACTGGCAACAGTCGAAGATATCGCCGAGCGGACCTTAGTCGAGCTGAACCGTTGTCGTGACCTTGAGGGCAAGACCATGCTGATCACCGCTGGCCCTACCCGTGAGTACCTTGACCCGGTACGGTTTATCTCATCGCCATCGAGCGGGCTGACTGGTTATCTGATTGCTGGAGAAGCCGCCCGTCGAGGCGCAGACGTGTACTTAGTCAGTGGCCCTTGCGAGCTCCCCGACCCCTTTGACGTGAATACGATAAGGATAACCAGTGCCGAAGAGATGTTTGCCGCATGCAACCAGATATTTGACGAAAAGCATCCTAATGCTGCGATCTTTTCTGCTGCCGTTGCCGACTTTAGGCCGGCTACGATTGCCGAGCAAAAGCTGAAGAAGGGCACGGACCTGCCTGCTACGGCAGCGCAAGGCGAACCGTCAGGCGAAACAGGCGCAACCAGCCAGGCAGCTGTTTATTCTTTGGACCTTATTGCCAACCCCGATATCTTATATTCGATCTCTCAACGCAAGGGAGATTGTTTTGTGGTTGGCTTTGCCGCTGAATCAGAAAACATAATTGAGAACGGTATGGCCAAACTGCATGCCAAGGGTGCTGACATGATCATTGCCAACGATGTGTCGAACCCCGAGATTGGCTTTGCAACCGAGGACAACCGATGGCAGCTTCTCTCTGAATCTGGAGCGGAGGATACCGGTACTCAAAGCAAACGGGCTCTAGCAGGCGTGTTGCTTGACAAGGTTGCTAGTCGTATCAATTAGGTTTTTAAGAGCCTTATATAAATCTCCGCTTCCCAGTGACTGCTACGATTGGCTTGTTTTACCAGGCCATGGGCTTTTGAGGTCTGTTTAGGAGGTGTTGAGATGCATCCGATTTGAAGAGAGAAGAGCAATGGGTACCGAACCCGGTGCCGCATCTTGACAATGCCAAAAACCAGGCTTATCCAAGCCTTGCCAAAGTAGAAAACTGATTTGAGAGGATTAAAGGATTAAAGATGAAAGAAACCGACTATAAGACATATATTGATGAGGACGAGCTGCCTCAAGCATACTATAACGTAAGGGCAGACATGATTACCGCTGCTGGCGGGCATGACCATGCCCCGATTCTTCACCCTGGCACCTTGCAAGCTGTAAGCGTGGCAGACATGGAGCCGATATTTTGCACTGAGCTGGCAAAACAAGAGCTAAACACAAAAGACCGTTTTATCGACATCCCAGGGGAGCTGATCGATTTTTACCGGATGTACAGGCCTTCGCCTTTGGTACGCGCCCGGTTCCTAGAGCGCTTGTTAAAAACCCCAGCTCGTATCTATTATAAGTACGAAGGAAACAACACCTCCGGCAGCCATAAGTTAAACTCCGCCATCGCCCAAGGCTACTATGCCAAAGAGCAGGGTCTAAGAGGCCTGACGACAGAAACAGGTGCCGGGCAGTGGGGGACAGCGATGGCTATGGCTGCTGCCTATTTCGAGCTTGAGCTCGAAGTGTTTATGGTAAAGGTCTCATACGAGCAAAAACCCCATCGTAAGACGATTATGCAGACCTTTGGAGCGAGCGTTGTGCCGAGCCCCAGCAATACTACCGAGGTAGGCCGCAAGATGCTCGATGAGTTTCCCGACTCCTCGGGAAGCCTGGGCACAGCGATCAGTGAGGCTGTGGAGAGGGCCTTGTCGACTGAAGGCTACCGCTATGTCTTGGGCAGTGTCTTAAACCAAGTACTTCTCCACCAGTCGATTATTGGCCTAGAGACGAAAATCGCCATGGAAAAGATCGACGAGTACCCCGACATTGTCATTGGCTGCGCCGGCGGAGGGTCGAACCTGGGAGGCCTGATGGCCCCGTTCATTGAAGACCGCCTTGCTGGAAGGCAGTCCCCCTACTTTATTGCTGTCGAGTCTGCCAGCTGCCCGAGCCTGACCCGCGGGCGTTTTGCCTATGATTTCTGCGACACCGGGCAGGTGACGCCGCTTGCCAAAATGTACACGTTGGGCAGTGGATTTATCCCTTCTGCCAACCATGCCGGCGGACTGCGTTATCACGGCATGAGCCCTATCTTGTCGCAGCTCTACCATGACGGCTTTCTTGACGAGGCCCGTGCAGTCGATCAGATATCGGTCTTCGACGCGGCTCTTCAATTTGCCCGCACGGAGGGAACGCTGCCGGCACCGGAGAGCTCCCATGCCATTCGAGTAGCTATTGACGAAGCTATCAAATGCCGCGAATCCGGGGAAGAGAAAGTCATCCTGTTTGGCTGCACCGGAAACGGCTACTTCGACCTTACAGCATTCGAGCAGTACCTGAACGGGACAATGACCGACAGCATACCTACTGACGAAGACCTGGCCCGCGGCTTTGCCAGCATACCAAGCTTAGAGGGTATTCAATAAAACCACAAAAATATGCAGTATTCAGCTAGGTTGGCGACCAAACCGACCTAGCTGCTTTATTATCTGGATAAAACCTGGCTTTGGGTGCCTGGAAGCGGGATGTAGTCCAGCTTCACTACCGGCAAGCCGGCGAACTCGTCCCAATCGGTGTCTTCGGTCAATACGACGGCAATCACCACGGGGAGGCAATTGGCAATCTTAGCCATTTGCAACATAGCAGTCATTGTCCCGCCAGTGGACAGCACGTCGTCTAGGACACAGGCTTTTAGGCCTGCCAATTTGGCGATTTTATCTTGACCAAGAAAGAAGGTTTGGGGCGCGGTAGTAGTTATTGACTGCACTTGGACGGAGACAGGGCTGGGCATGTAGAGTTTATGGCTTTTGCGAAGCACGATGTATTCGGAATGCCCAAACCTTTGTGACAACTCTTGAGCAAGGCCGATGGCCTTGGCTTCGGCTGTGAGAATGATGTCGAAGTCGTACGGGCCAAGCTTTTCATACAAGGCACTTGCTGCCGCCTCGTTCCAATCGTGTTGGCCCATCATGTCCAGGGCATAGATGCCAAAACCGTCATCACTGCGGACCAGGGGCAGTTTTATTGGCTCGCTCAAGCCAATACCGACCTCCCAACTATCAGGCCATTCGTTCATCTGTGGTCTCCTCCGTCCCTTTGCTCCAGCTCGGCTAGCAGTCAGCAGACCGCATGTCGCTCAACCAGCTGTCCTCTGACAAGGCATAAGTATGATTATATATCGCCAAAAAGCAACAGACGGGCCAATTAACCCGTCTGTTGCTTCAAGAAAAGAAACTAAAACCAGTAGCTAAATATACGTTTTCAGACAGCCAACCTGTATATGACTTGGCTTTTAGCTCCGACGCCTAGTGTGCATACGAGGCTGGCGGGCTTGGACCTGCCTGGAGGCCCGGCGGGGGTTTTGCTTGTCTAGGTCTTGGGACTTCTCAGTCAAGCTAGTGTTCATTTTTTTCAAAAGGCCAAGCAGCTGGGTCTGTTCTTCTTCGCTCAAGCCGTCGAACAAGTCGTCATGCTCAGGCTTCATTTGGTCTGCTAGCACCTTGCCTTCGTCAGTTAGAAAGACCTTTCGCGCGCGTTTATCCTCATCATCGCTCTCTACCCTGACCAAGCCTTGCTTTTCTAGTTTTGCTACAAGCTCGGACGCTGAGGAGGGGCGGATGTCGAATGCTTCCACGATGTCTTTGATAAAGACGCCGTCGTGCTGTGACAACATGAACAAAAGGCGGCCTTGGCCACGCATCGCGCCGACGTTCCGGCGTAAGAAGATCGATCCTGGGCCACCGGGGATGGGCATGAACGGAGGCTCCGGCACATCAATGGGGTCTTCTTGGCCCTGTACCGGGGCTTGGGCGAAATTCGCATTGCGTCCCCTTTGCATATGCAGGCGCAACAGCAGCTGAGCAGCCCGATGGCATTCAGCGACTAGCTCCATTTGAGGGTTTTCCGGATCAAAGCCGGGGTCTCCAGCAGCAAAGCCGCCGCCTGGAATTCCTGGTGAAAAATTACCAATTGTATATCTGTACATGTGTACCCTTTCTATTAGATGTTCGAATGAACTTCTACAATTAAATAATTTGGTACCTAATTATAGTTAGGTTTTATGCAGGCTGTCAATACTCTTTAGGTACCGAAACAGTAACAGGAAACTCTCATTATGATTCAATTAGGAAAATCTAGGTGACTAAGCTAGTAGCTAATATATGCGAAATCCATGCAAAAGTATGCAAATAGTAAGCCTAACGGTCTCGTGCCTCCCGAACGGAGAGGGTTATTCCTTCAATATGGTCGCCCATGTCCGGCTCATAGACCACATATTGATGCTTTCCCTTTAGTTTGGCATGGTACATGGCAATATCGGCAAATTTCATCAAGTCGTTGTAATGGTCGGTGTGCTCAGGATAAAGAGCGATACCGATACTTAAAGTGACGTTGTATTTTTCTATATAAGGTTGGACTTGGGGGTCTAGGTCAAAAGCCGCCATTAGGGATTTAACATAATCAATCGCCTCGGACATGGTAACTTCAGCCAATAGCTGAATGAACTCGTCTCCACCCAATCGGGCGGTCAGGCACTCGCGATGGGTCTCTTGGCCGATTTTGTCCAAGCTTTCAGTCAGTATGTCAGACGCCAGTGCCAAAAACTTGTCTCCTTCGGCATGGCCAGAGCGATCGTTGATGACTTTAAAATCATCGATGTCGATAAAGAAGGCAGCAAGGGGCACCCCGATCTTATCGGAGTCGGGGCTCGTTAAGCGCTCGGTCAGGTAGTTGAAAAGATAACGTCGATTGGGAAGGCCGGTCGTCATGTCTTTGTTGGCCATGTCAAAAAGCTGCTGCTGGTTTCGCTGGTTTTGGCGAAAAAGCAAGACCGCAAACGTCAAAAGAATCGAAAGCAAAACGAAAAGACAGCTGATCAAGAGACGGGTTATCCTTTGCATGGTCTTATATGTCAGGACCATGTCAGTGTTATCGAACTCAACGCTTACCACAGCAATAACAGTGTCTCCCTGCTGTATGGGGCTGGCTCCTTGGTTAAAAGCGTCACGGGGATTGTCAGGCTCGTTGATATCGGCACTCAGGCGTCCTGCAAAAGCAGCAGCCTGACATTGGCTCAAGTCGATTTCCGTAAAGGCCTTTGACATGTTGTCAGCGGTATCAAGAATGACAATGTAGTCATCGTCAAAATGCATAACGATATAGATTCGGTCAGCCCCGACACTTGCCTGATATTGTTTGAGGGTCGAAAGCATCAAAGCATATTGCGGATCGTCTAGGTCAATATCAGAGAGCTGGCCTAGGCTTGCCAGGTATGCATCGTCAGCCAAGCGTGCACTGGACAAGCTTGCCGCCATTACAGTGGACTTAGTCTCAGCATAGAGCACAGAGTTCATATGGTTTAGGCCTAGTAAGGCAAAATATGTGGTCGAGGCTAGGATTGACGAGGCAATAAAAGCGATAGCGATCAAGGACGTGATAAAAACACCTTGACGTTTCAAGCTGCGCGAATATGCATTCCAAGGATTGGATTTTAAAGACTCTCTATTCAATGGGCTCCCCTTGATCTGTCACTAAATCATTGGACAATACATATATATAAGCATTATATTCATTCTCGTAGAAAAATCTGGCCGGAGATCCGGATGAAAGAACAAGCCTGCTTAGGGCAAATCTGCAGGCAAGCGCTACAGCCAAGACAATACAGGGGGTCGGCATAAGCCTTTCCCGAGACGATTTGCCTGGCTTTTAGGGGGCAAGCATCAACACACGAGCCACAAGCATCACAGAGGCTAGTATCAGTCTCACTGGCCAGTAAGGAGACGTGGCCGGCATTGCTCGGGTTTCTCCCGATAGCCTCGACCAGGGCTTGTCGAAAGACCGACAAGACTGGCTTTACCTGGCCGGCGGCTAGACTTGGCAAATCATCGGCCAAGACGGTTCGGTTAATCGTCTCTCTTCGGGCCCGTGCCATTAGTGCCTCGTCAGCTGCCCGGTTCCCAGTACGGTTGGTGTCGTCCCAGCTTCGCTTGAGCTCGTCAAGCAAACCGGTAAAGACCGAGCGGCGGTCGGTTTGGCTAGCGTCAGCCAAGTAACCGCGCAGGTCGGCCTTTCGATACTGCGGCACCTGGCTGGCTGAACTGACGATCGTCACCGTCTGGCCGCTCCATTGTTCGGCTGTGTCAATAGCCGCTGAGAAAGCATCGACGGCCCCTTCTTTGTCGTTGACCGGGCAAAGCTCGCACTGGCCAAAGGGGAGAAAAACCAAGATCTCGTCCACTGCCGAGATGCCAATCTCGTTGAGCAGGGTAAACCAAAGCTCTGACGAAAGCATAGCCAAGCAAGGCACCACATACAGGTTGTCGCTTTTCTCAGCCTCAAGCAGATGCGCCAGAGCTGCTGTCGCCTCCTCTCCTTGGAGGCTTTCANCGGCAAGTCGAAGCAGNGCCAGACTACGGTTACAGGTCAGCGTCAGCTGGCTGACCCGGAGCGTGGACTGCAAGAGGACCCGGATAATCTGCTGGATCGTCTTTGTCGTAGCGGTAATTGCGTTAACCGGACAGATGCTGATGCAGTATCCGCACTTCAAGCAGTCTTTTGTAAAGCTCGGACGCTGCAAGCTGTTTGCCCGCAAGGCATTGGCCGGACAAGCGTCTATGCATATGCTACAAGCAGTAGCCAACTTTGCGCTTCGCAGGCATTGGCTGCTGAGGGCTATCACGCTGCCTGCGCCAAAGTCGCTTAGGCCAGGGTTGCAGCGTTGGATTAGCTGAGTGTTCAACACATCGTCTGGGGGCATGTCTTGTCTATCGTCCATGCGACTAGTATAGCGTGAGCCGGCTGCCATAAAAAGCTAAAGCATATAGTTTGCATTGATTGGAAACAAGTCAAAGCCCATCGGCTATAGTATGCTTATGGATGATAAAGCCTTTGCAACCGATTCTTTTTCATTGAAGGTCATAGCTATTGTCGGCATGACCGCCAATCATTTCGGCCATGCCTTTTATGCACAGTTGCCCTTCGTGGCGCGCTGCATCTTGATCGGCATGGGCGGGCTCACCTTTCCCATCATGGCCTACCAAATAAGCGTTGGCTACCAGTACACGAGGGATGTCAAAAAATACGCCTTGCGCCTGTTCGTTTTCGCCCTGGTCTCGTTAGTGCCCTTCATTTGGGTCCTAGGCAACAAGCTAAACGTCATTTTTACCCTGCTCTTGGGCTTGCTGGTCGTCTGGGCGGACGACAAGCTCCAGGGCAGCGCGCAGAAGCGTTTCGTCTTCTTCATCGTTTTGACAAGCGCAGTGGTCATTACCCATTGGTGTGACTGGTCCTATATCGGGGTACCGATGATATTGCTCTACCATCGGGGACGTGACCAAAACTGGCGGGTCTACCTGCCAATTGCGCTAGTCTGGTACATGGGCTTTGCTAGCCTTGTCGAATTGCTCAGCAGTGATTATATCAGCCAAATATGGCAATACTATATACCTAACCTTTTATACTGCTTTGTTGGAGCCACAGCCACCATACCGCTTTTACGGGCCTACAACGGCCAACAGGGACGCCCCATGAAGTACTTCTTCTATGTTTACTACCCCTTGCATATCACCGTGATCGGAATTCTCCGCGGCTTGTTATTCAGTATATGGGGATAAGCCCTTGGCCAAGGCCACTTAGAACGCTTTTATAAATTGAAGGGCCCTATATCGTAAAAATCAAAACCCCGCTATCAGGGAGAGTGCGGGGTTTTGGCCTTAAGGTTGCCGAGTTTATGTGGCTGTTAAAACTCGGCTAGAGAGAGGTTTGAGCCGAATAGGAAGGCAGTGGGAAAGAAAGGACGATGGGTGAATCACAAGGAGGAAGAACCAACCCAGGGGACACGCTGCCTTCTCATCCGAACTCGACGAAATAAATGATTGCCAAGTTTTCGTAAATAGAATTCTAAACTTCTTAAAACAGGGTACAGTTAGGCAGATGTCAGAGATTTGTCAGAATTTTAAACATTGGTTTAGCTGCTAGAAAGGCCAGTTAAAAGACTGCACTTGTTGCTTTTGTAAGCCTTTTTCATAGTTCTTGGATGATATAGCCCATACAGTCTTGGCTTAAGGCGTCTATATAAAAAATCAGCCTTGTGCTGTCTATCAGGTCATAGACATAGAGCACGTAGTTATATTTGTCATAGGAGTAGATCTGGGGGTTTAGGATCATGCTGCTGTCATAGACAGTGTTGTCGACCTCTGGGATGATTCCATTTTGAATCAAAAGCAGAGTATCGAACGAATAGCGGTAGTTGTGGCAGAAGTTCAGGTCGACTTGGCGAAAACTCTTCGCCAAGTATATTTGGTTTATCTTTAAGGCCTCGATGTTGACGGCATATGAAAAGGACCAGATAGCATAATGCTCGGCAATGGGCATCCGGTCAGACACTATAGAGTTGGGGCTTTGGACAGGGGGGCTGGTAGTTGTGTTGTCCGGGTCGGAGTCTAGAGGCTCGTTATCGTTTTGGCTGTCGGGGGCTAGGCCTGTTGGCCCTTGGTTAGACGTGGGCGCGTCTAAACCGTCAGTATCTGAAGCCGGTGGCTGATTGTTGGTATTCTCCAAAGTGATAATCACTTTTGACCACTGCTCGTTTAATATCAAGTAGAAAATCACTATGCCCCTCTGGTTGACTGCGCATTGCAGGTCGACTTTACCGTCGTTGTCAATGTCACAGCCATTCATCACGAAACAAGGCAGGTATTTATCGCTGTTCGTCTCCAAGTATTCAAAGGATGACAACAAACGGTCGCTATAGACTGCTTCCATGCCTAAGACAGGCATGCCCCGCCTGCTCATTAAAGACAATAGGAAGTCCATGATCCTTAGGCTAGTGAGCAGCTGCTCTTCTTCGGGGTTGATGGGGCGGGTGTTCTCCGGGTTATAAAGGTTCATCGGATAAAGCGAGGGCGGCCCGCTAAAAACCAGGCTGGACTCACTGTCGCTAGGTACCTCTAACAGAGTGATCTGCTCCATAAAAGGATCTAGCAGGGGATAAATCATATTCGGCAAGATGATGCCTGAGAGCAATACGACGACCGCCAAGGCCAGGGTGACCAGGTTTGACCAGTTACGTTTCATCATTGGCCACCGTCTTCGCTGGAGGGGCCTTCACTTTGTTGCAGAAAGCGGCTGTCTTCTTGGGAGTCGGTAAACCTGATCGTCTCAGGGATACGGGAAGGCCCGCGGGACTCGTCAAAGGCCGTATAGCGGGAGTTCTCGTTACCGGCGACCTCGACCAGCCTCGTGCCTGGGACGGGAGGGTCATAGCTTTGGCTGTAGGCGGCGGCAAAGTCGCAACTGACGGTTGTCCCCAAGCCGATCTCGCTTTCAATAAAGAGCTCAGAACCATGGGCGCGGGCAATTTCGGCGCATAGGGCAAGGCCTAGTCCAGCACCGCCGTGGCGACGGGTGCGAGCCTTGTCCAACATGAAAAACGGCTCTGTAAGCTGGGGTATCTGATCGGCAGCGATTCCGACCCCGTCATCAATGACACCGACGATGATACGGCGCTCGAGGGGACTCTGCGGCCTGGACTGCCCTGCTGTGCTTGCAGCAGCAGCGGGCTTGCTGGAAAGAGGCTCGTCTATAGCATCAGCCAGCGATTCGTCTTGGCTGCCAGGCTCAGGTACTGCCTCTCGGTATATCTCCCGGGCAGCGATGGTGATGGTCGAGCCATCGGTAGAGGCCTTGATAGCGTTGTCCACTAAATTGAGCACCAGGGACTGTAAAAGCTCCCGGTCAGCCAAGACAACACATCCATATTGCGGGATATAGCAGTCTAGATTCATTCTTCTNGTCTGGAATATCGGCTGAAGGGTGACNGACAAGTCGTTGGCCAGCTCNAAAAGATCGATCGGCTCTAGCGTCAACTGCATGTTGCCGACGCTTAACAGCTCCATCAGCTTGCCGGACAACGACTGTAAGCGCTTGGTCTCGTTGACGATCGTATTGGCATATTCGATACGGGAAACGTCTGACACTTCCTTTTGCACCCGTAAAAGGTCGGAATACCCTAGTATCGAAGTGAGGGGAGTCCTCATCTCATGGGCGAGATTGCCGATAAACGTCTTTCGGGACTCTGCCAGCTGCTCTAAGGCGGTAACGCTTCCCTCGATAGAGTCCGCCATAGAGTTGAAGTCATAGGCTAGCTCGGCAAGCTCGTCGTTGCCGCGCACCTGCACGCGTTTCTCCAGATTGCCTGAAGCGATTTGCCGGGTCGTCGTCGATAAGGCCCTCAAGGGGCGAAGCAGTGCCCGAACCAGCAAGAGCAGGATTCCTGATATAAACAAGGCAGAGACGATGCCGATGACCCGAACCTGGTTGAAAGTGGCGTCGAACAGCTGGTATGTCGAGGTAATGTCGTAGAAGGTTATCAGTTGATANGTCTGGTCGTTGAATACCGGGCTGGACACGACAAAGATATAGACATGGTCGTTGGCCCTNGAGATAGTCGAGGAGTAGTCGGCCATTTCAATCAGGGTCTGCTCGATCACAAAGCCGGGGTCGTTGGCAGAGTATATCTTGATGTTGTTCAAATATATGCTTGCCCCGCTGAGCTCGTTGCTGCCTTGGGAGGCAAAGACGTCGCGCAGCAGGGTATTCATGCGCTCTTCTGACAAGGTGATGGCCTGTTCGGAGAGCTGGGTATTGGTCACATAGTTCAAAATCTCGTTACGGAGGTAGTTATGCCTCGTCAAAGCGGACTGTTGCTCACGCAGCAAGGCCAGGTCGTGGTTGCTTTTTAGAATCATCAAGGATGTCGCGTTGACCAACACGATGACCAAGGTAAGCGTCGTGAGGAATATTTTTTGCCAAAGCTTCATATATCAAGTATAAGCTTTTTTGCATTTCGAAAACATTTGGCGGCAAAGCGCCGTCTTAAGCCTGGTCGGGACTGCCCGAGTTGTCCAGCTGGCTGGTCGGGCGGCTTTCCAAACGGTAGCCAAGGCGCTGGATGGTGACCAGGTCACCAGCCAGGTCCAGTTTTTTACGTAATTGCTGGACATGCGTGTCGACGGTGCGTGTGTCTCCATAGTAGTCATATCCCCAGACGGCAGAAAGCAGCCTCTCACGGGTCAAGGCGATATCGGTGTTGTTGATAAAAAAGGCCAAGAGGTCGAACTCTTTGGGTGTGAGGTCGATTTTTAGGCCTTTGTTCGTCACAACGTGGCGTTCGCTGTCCACAACGATCTCACCATGTTGGAGAAGGGCTAGCTGCGGCTGGCTGCGCCTCAGCACGACCTCGATGCGCGCCAGCAGCTCGACAGCCTCGAAAGGCTTAACGATGTAGTCTTCAGCGCCCATGCGCAGGCCTTTCACTTTGCTGGGCACGTCGCCAACAGCCGTTAGAAAGATAACCGGAGTGTTCGCGGCAAGCTGCCCACGCTCTTCAAAGACCGTAAAACCGTCTTTGCCAGGCAGCATGATGTCTAGGAGGATAAGATCGTACTCTTGCTCATGCATGGCGTGCAGGGCGGTGTCCCCACTTAACATGATCTCGCTGGTGTAGCCGCCGATGCCTAGAGTGGCCTCGATCATTTTGGCTATGGTCTCGTCGTCTTCGACGATTAGGATATGTGCTGGAGCTGCCACTTTGTTTCCTCTTTCGTGTGTTATAGCTTCAATCTATAAGTCCTTCTTCAAGGTTTGATTTGTTTTTCCCAATATTTTACGTTTAATGCACATTGTTATAGGTAGTGTAGATAAACTTTAACATTATTTTACCGCAGGCTTTGGGTGTTTAAGCTTGCTGGTGGTTGGAAGGGCAAAGGTTGTTTAAGGGACATATCTGGCAGCGGGGGCCCCTGGCAATGCAGAACTCGCGCCCGAACAATACCCAACGCCGGTTTATGTCGCCCCAAAGCTCCTTAGGGTAGAGCTTCATCAACTCGGTTTCGACCTTGTCTGGGGTGTCTGCCTTGGTGCCAACGAAACGCAGCCTTGTCGCAATGCGGAAGACATGGGTGTCCACAGCAATCCCTTCTACCACCCCAAAAGCCAAGCTGGAGACAATGTTTGCCGTCTTTCGCCCGACTCCTGGAAGGCGTGTCAAGTCAGCCATCGAAGCGGGAACTTCTCCAGAGAAATCGGACATCATCATTTGTGCCGCACCCACCAGATGCTTGGCCTTGACCTGGGCAAAGCCAATGCTCTTTATGACGTCTGCCAATTCCTGCTGGCTGGCATTAGCCAGGCTGGGGACATCGGGCCAACGCTTGAACAGGTCTGGAGTAACCTGGTTTACTGCCTTATCGGTTGTTTGAGCAGATAAGATAACAGCTACCAATAGGCTGTAGGCGTCGAAGTGCTCCAAAGCGCTCTGGGCGTCAGGGTAGGCCTCGCTCATGCGCTCAGCAACCATAAGTGCGCGTTGGAGCTTGGATTCTTTCGACTCTTTGGGCAAACGTACTCCTTCTGCTGTGCCAAGGCTTAGTCAAAACATAGGTCAATTAAACAATGGTCAATTAAAACATAAGTCAACTAAAACATTGCATCGTTTTTATACCATTAAGTCGGCGTGATGATTCATGCCTCTGTTCGATTTGTTGGGAAAAGGGGTAAATTTAAAGTGAGGTTGGGCTGTGGGACTGTTTATGAAGGTGTGTTATATTATATTAAGCAAGTGTAATATTGCAACAATGCCTAGCAGGTGATTTCAAGGCTAAGTGCTACTGATTGACGGTTGTCTGCAATTTTACTTACTGCTCGAAAAGTGCCAAAAAGCAAAATCCCAGGTCAGAAATTTGCTATGTATTAGTAACATAATTTTTTACCCGAAAAAATCCCGTGAAAATTGCAGACAACCGTCAATCTGCGGCAGGAATGCCCCGATTGCTCGCTCGAACACTCTTTTGGCTAGCTCTTCAACAATTCAAGCATCGCTTTACATCAGCAAAACGGGCTGTAAATGGCCTTCCAAGCCTTGAAAGAGGATGGTCGAAAAAAGAACGACACGTAGTTCTTCACAAGATGTGGTGTTTAGCAAGTATAATAACTACAAGATATGCGATAATATACGCCACTCTTATTACCCTTACACTCTGTCAGTGACACAATGGAGGATATATGTTAAGCAAAACCGCCGAAGAAATTGTTCGACGCCGCTATCTGGCAAAAGACGAGAACGGTGAGCCCCTAGAAGATATCGAAGGACTCTTCCACCGTGTAGCAGACTCAGTTGCAGAAGCTGACAGGAACTATGGTAAAGACCCTAGCGTTTCAGCTGCACGGTTCTATGAAATGATGACAGCGCTTGATTTTCTCCCGAACTCGCCTACTTTGATGAACGCTGGCCGTCCCCTCGGACAGCTTGCTGCCTGTTTCGTACTACCCGTCGGCGACAGCATGGAAGAGATCTTCGGAGCCGTCACACATGCTGCCCTGATCCACAAGTCAGGCGGCGGAACAGGCTTTAGCTTCTCCCGGCTACGCCCGGCCGGCTCTGCTGTCCGCTCGACTGGGGGAGTAGCGTCTGGCCCTGTCAGTTTCATGCGTGTTTTCAACGCCGCCACCGAAGCGGTCAAACAAGGCGGGACCCGTCGCGGGGCCAATATGGGCATTCTACGGGTGGACCATCCTGACATCCTGGAGTTCATTGACTGCAAACAGGACAACAACGACTTCACCAGTTTCAACATATCTGTCGGGGTCAGCGAAGAGTTCATGAGGGCGGTCTTAGCGGGAGAAGACTACGCCTTGGTCGACCCTCGCACTAACGAGGTAGCAGGCTCTTTGAACGCTGCCATGGTATTCCAGCGGATCGTGGATGCGGCTTGGCGGAACGGTGAGCCAGGACTGGTCTTTTTGGACCGCTTGAACCGAGACAACGTGGTGCCTGGGTTAGGGGAGATCGAAGCCACCAACCCCTGTGGAGAACAGCCCCTCTTGCCATACGAGAGCTGCAATCTAGGCAGTATCAACTTGGCCAAGATGCTGACTGAAACGAATGAAATAGACTGGAACAAGCTGGCAGAGACAGTAAACGATGCCGTCCATTTTCTAGACAATGTCATTGAGATCAACGACTACCCGCTCCCAGAAATCGAAGATGTGACCTTGGCTACCCGAAAGATCGGCCTGGGAGTCATGGGCTTTGCCGACATGCTGCTCTGCATGGGCGTCCCGTATGCAAGCGAGCAGGCTTTAAACATAGCTGACAGAGTGATGTCCTTTATTAACACGACTGGCCACCAAGCTTCGCAAAGACTAGCCGAGCAGCGTGGTGCCTTTCCGTTGTTCCCCGAAAGCGTGTATGCTGCCAATGGGCAAAAACCGCTTCGTAATGCAACGATCACGACAATTGCGCCTACTGGGACAATCTCGATCATCGCTGACTGCTCGTCAGGGGTCGAACCGGTCTTTGCCTATGTATATATCAGGCGGATACTCGATGGCACAGAGTTTATCGAGGTCAACCCCTTATTGCTTGGATACTTGCAGACAGCTGGCCTGGACAGTGATGAAATGATGAGAAGAATTGCCGAGGCTGGAAGCATCGCTGATATCAGCGAGATCCCACCGAGCGTTAGGCAAGTCTTTCAAAGCGCACACGACATCAGCCCTGACTACCATGTACGTATGCAAGCAGCTTTTCAACGGCACACCGATAATGCAGTGTCGAAGACTGTAAACATGCCGCACCAAGCAAGCCCTGACGATGTCGCCTTGGTGTTTCGGCTTGCCTACAGCGAAGGGTGCAAAGGGGTGACTATCTACCGTGACGGAAGCCGTGACAGCCAGGTCCTAAATATCGGCAGTACTGACGATGACAGCGCGCAGGACATAACGACAAGGCAAGCGTTTGGCGAGATCAGCCCGCGTCCTCGGCCTGTGATAACCAGTGGCTTTACAGAGCGGATGAGAACTGGCTGCGGAAACCTGTACATAACTGTCAACTTCGACGAGAACGGCATTTGCGAGGTTTTCACCTCGACGGGGAAGGCCGGAGGCTGTCCTTCGCAAAGCGAAGCCACCGCCCGGCTTGCCAGTGTCGCATTGCGCAGCGGTATTTCAGTCGAAGAGGTCTGCTCCCAACTCAAAGGCATTCGTTGCCCCTCGACCATTCGGCAAGACGACATGAGCTGCACTAGCTGCCCGGACGCCATTGCCAAGGTCGTCATGAAGGTGCATCAGCATCTTAAAAACGGGGGAGCCTTGGTTGCCAGTGCCATCCCCCCGACTCCTTTGTTGAAACGCAGCGAGGGCCGCTCGACAGTCAGCCTGGAAAGCCCAGAACCAATAGCCAGCCAAACCGCTACTGCACAAAACGAGACCTATTGCCCTGAGTGCTCAGAGCGGCTGGAACATGAGGGGGCTTGCGTGATCTGCCGTAATTGTGGCTACTCTAAGTGCAAATAAAACCTGCATAGCCTCAATAGGGAGAAGGCCTAGCGTTAAGCTCTCGCCGCCTGGCCTTCTCCCTATAAATATCTTGTGCTAAAGCATGGTGCCAAGCATCAGTAGTAGTTGTAGCGGACCTTCTCGAACTCGTCGCTGATCCAGCCGTTGCGCTCGGCAGCGAAGGGGTCGCCGGGAGCGCCCATGATGCCGCCGCCGAAGGCATAGCCGCCGCCGGGGGCAAGCAGGTCGACTTGCTGGCGGGTGTATGCCCGGACTTCCTCTTCGGTGGTTTCCGGCCAGCAGACCGGGCCGTTGCTGTCAAAGCCGCCGACGATGGCCAGCTGCGGGAAGCGCTGCTTGATGCCGACCAGGTCGTTCATCGGCTCGGCTGGGTTCCAAGCGTTGTATCCCATGGCCACGATGTGCGGAATGAAGGGTTCGAGCATCCCACAATTATGATGGGAGGTCGGAATGCCGGCTTCCACGAAGGGAGCGATGTCAGCACGCCAGATCGGCTCGAAGATGTCCTCGAACATCTCAACCGAAATGAAGGGAGCCAACTCGTGGGCGATGTCGTCGGCTTGGTTGCCGGTCTCTGGCTGATAGTACTTGATGACGTTATGGCGAATTTCCAGATTGATATCCAAGACGAAATTCATCAGGTCCTTGACCTCTTCAGGCTCCTCGAAACAGGCGATAAGACCCATGTCAAAGCCCATAAAAGCACAAAGTGTCTGGAAGTAGGCCTGTCCACCGATGGTTGCGGCGACACTCTTGATGGTCGAGGGGTCCCAAGCCGCCAAATCGCGGTCAGCAATAAACTGCCAGTCAATGTCGTCTAGGAAAGCGGGCCGCTTGATGACGTCCCGCCACTTGGTGATGTCGTCGAGGATGAAGGCCCCGGGCTTGGGGATCGGCCCGTTGTTGGCATTGAGCTCGCGCACATAGGGGACTCCCCAGACATCCAGATGCTCGCCTTCCCATTCCTGGAACTTCAGCTGGTCAGGCCCCATCTGCGGGCCCCCGCCGTCTCCCATCCGGGGGACATACTCAGGCATCTCGCCCCTCATAATTCGCATATAGTTCTCTTTAGGTGTCAGTGTTGGCATGTTGCCTCCTTCTTGATCTGTGTGAAAACCGCTGACCACGCAGCGTCCGGAGCTTGTCTCTCACAGCCAGGCTGGCAATGAAGGCCTGTCTTCGCAAACCTAGCCGGTCTGCCTTAGGGCCGCATCAAGCCAGATCTTCCCTATGAATCTGCAAGGCTCTGATGAGAACAAACTCCCCAGTGCTCACATTGTATGTAATGAGCCGGCCTGCCATCAGCCCATTTGCCAGAATTTTGCTTATAGCTACAAATAAGGTTGATGATTTCAACTAATCAGTGCCGCTTGCATATACAAGCCGGCAGCTGAGGCTTTAGCAATATATAGGGAGAAGACCGCGGCTGGGGCACCGCCGATCGTGGGCTTCTCCCCATAAAAAACGAGCCGGGAGGGACAAAGGCCCGCTTCATGTCAAGACATTATGACCGGCTCGTTCGGATCCACCAGTGAAACGAGGATAGAGGAGATAGCAGTGGAGCCAGGCTCAGTCTCAAAGGCGATGTAGACATGGTACTTGCTGTAGGCCACAGAGGCGGTTCCCTCGTAGTAGTAGGGAGTGTCAGCCAGGTTGTATCCCCGACCGGTCATGATAGGCGAGGCCTTGGCAATGTCGTCAGCGACTTTGATGCCGAAGAGGTCGTAGTCGCCGCCATTGATACGGATCTGCCTCAGCCGGACATCGTCGGAGTCAAAGGGGTACTTGAAGTAATAGCCTATGACGTTGCCGTCCTCGGAAAAGACTATCTCCGGTTGGTCCGGGTTGTACTTGTTTTGCCCGCTGTAATCGCGTGTGGACAGGGCTAGGTACTCAAGGCCTAGGTTGCTTTCAGTGTTTATGGAATTCGCTTCTTCGAAAGTGAGTTGGTAGTCGTTCACGGAACATCCTCCGTTTCCTATTGATATGACCAGCAAAGAGCAGATGGCTAAGGCCGCAGCTGGCTTTGCCAGGTTTGCCAGATAGGCCAAAGGGCTTCGCCCTGACAAAAGTGCCAGCGGTCTTGGTTTGACAGGGCTTGGAAAGGTAGCTGTATTTGTGTGTCTCATTGGTCTTGGCCCTCAATTCAAGGTCGCTGCCGCAAAGCCACGAGCATCGCGTTCGACATCCTGGCGGTAGTAGGCATCGAAGTCTGAAGTGGAGGGAATATATGGTTGGCTCCAGTCGTCTATCAGGCTTTGTGGTGCCCGATACTTGTCAGGGTCGTTTTTAGCTGCTGCCTGGAACTCGTGGCGTGTCTCATGGTTGATCGTGTCCAGTACCTTGTCCAGCGAATAGTTTCCGACCGGGTTATCCCTAAAGTCAGGGTTGATTGCGATATGGCCGTCGCCATTGCTCTCTCCTAAGTATTCGGAATCACAGGTGAACTCGCTGACTAGCGAACTGCCAAATAAGCCAGGGAAAAGCGCGGCTAAGCCACTCGCATAATAGTCACTATAGACAGCCCCGACCTCGATGGCATATGCAGTCAGGACCTGCTCCCTCTCGTCTGGTGTCATATTAGGCCACTGGCTTCGTACTTCATCGGTTATCGTTTTAGCAGTCATGTCTTTGACCCTGTCTGCTATCTCGTATTGGTCTTTCCAAAAATAAGCCTCTTTTATACAGTCTATGAGGTCTGCACTGGGCTTGTCCTGGTCTAGGCTTTTGCATTTTTGAACAAAGTCGTTCTTTAAAGCCTCGTTGTCAATGGTCGAGCTGACCAGGTCCATGAGGGATGTCCGAACAGGGAAAAAAAGAATGTGTCCGGTTGTGACCTTGATGTCCTTTGGGTTTAAAGCGTAGGCAGCCTCGGCAGCATCAGACATTCTCAAGCTAAAAGGATTGTCAATCAACTCGTTCACCTCGTAATGGATGCCATTGCAAAAAAAGACCAACTTGCGCCTGTTCTCATTGTGATCCTCAATGTCCTTACTGGTAATTGATAGTGTTAACGTGCCAATATTGTCTGCTGGCAACACAGCGCTGACAGCTTCTTCAGCAAGCCCCAAGGCCTCATTAAGCCTGACAACAGCAGTGCTAGCAGTGTTGAAAAAGCTATCCGACAAGTCTATCCAAAGATTCCAATCACTTAACATCATCGACCTCCAGCCACTGTTTTCCGGTCTGCCTCTATCATGGTGGCAAGCGTGAAGTCGACATAGATCCCAGACTGCTCAAAACACTTTTTCAGCAGTTCGAGATGCTCGATGGTCTTGCTAAATGCTTCTTTGGCTATTTCAGAAGCATGGCCTCGGAACTCTTTGACCAAAAGGGCGTCAGTCTCGGTCATATTGTCGATCAGGTCTTGGGTGTAAGCCGCACAAGCCTCATATGACTTGCTTATCTCCTCCATTAACTCTGGATTGTAAACTAGTTTTCCCATGATTATGCCATCCTATCGTGAAGACAGTCGATGATGCTGCTCTCGCTTTCTTGGAACAAGGTCTGGGCATCGTAGTCGTAGCGGTAGAAATGTCCTTGGTCAAAGATGAAAAGCTCGTCGGTCCAAATATGGGCTTGATGCAAGGTAAGCCGAAAATGATTATCGGGGCCCAAGTCAAAAAGCTGCTCAAGCTGGTCTTTGTCGACGGATTTTGGCTCGGCGACCTCTGTGCCTATACTTGGCTTTTCATGATGGAACAGCGGTATGCTTTCGACGATTTGGCCGACTCTGTCCGACGAGTCAGCCAGTATCACGTTATAAACCCCGTCTAAAGGGTTGAAAATAATTACTACAGCCTGGGTATCATCAATGATCCCCATTGCCAGGTTGTCGATAAGCACATGCTTCGTTGCCTCTTTATATTGCATCAGGCGCCTCGTTAGACGTGCCCCGTCCTCGGTGAACTGGTCCTCGTTCGCCAAGACCCGCTTATTGATCAAGCCTTCTTTAATAGCATCGTTGACCAGCATCGATACTTCATTGGCGGATGGGCGGGATATAAAGGGTATATCTTCATCGTCAATTATACTGTTCAGAAAATAAAGCTCTGAAATATTCATCGATATCCTCTCTAGATTGTATTGATCAAGTCGATTAGGTCGGAGTTGGAGACAAAGCTGTCTTTGTCTACGACCAACTGGTCAAGGCTCGCTTGTATATCGGGATAAAGAAGCTCGATCTTCTCCTTATACAAGGTAACTGCCTGATGGATGTTTATGCTTTTATCATTTGCGTTACCCTGCCAGCGTGGGTCAGCGAGGGCAGTCTCTATCGATTTGAGCAAGTCGTTCAGGCTCGTCCAGACTGCCTTGGATTCTTGGAATTTTGTTGAGACAGTGTTGATACTGTCTGTGATCTCGATTAAGTCTTGCATACTAATACGCCTCCATGACACCGATTCTGGAGCTCCAGAGGTTTGCTTGGTTTAGCGCATTGGTTATGCAGTTGTTGAGGTCTGTATTAAACGCTGTAAATAGGTTCCGAAGCTCGGTATGCCGATCGACCCAATCGTCTTTCTTTACGACATACTGATTATAGTAATCACCCTCAAGCGTGCTGTTCTCAGTCGTTCCGATCAATCTCGCGTCGTTGACCTTATCAGCTATGTCAGTGTGCAGCTGCGTCAGTCGGCTGACCAAGTCGTTGTAATAGTCTGTCTTTGTTCGTGCTTCAGGCCACTTGAGCCTATACCTTGTCTTTCTTACCGGATCTGCCACTTTTCACTCTCCTTTTCATTTGTCTTCTCTGCATCTGATAGCAGGCTGAAGCATGTCTTAAGCCTTAGCGAAGCCCGATAAAGGCTTGCTGAAGCTAAATTATACTAATTCTACTTCATTTAAATAAAGTGGTTTTAGAAAAAGGGACAAGACAAAAGCAGCTTTGTCTTAATCTGGACGTGTGGGCAGTACTTGGGGCATAGATGTCGGATACCATACGCTTTTGACAACCAAAATGGCTTCAAAACACACTTTTTGGTTGTCAAAAGCGTATGGTATCCGACAATCACAGCAAAATCGGCAGTTCTTGAGGGGGCTTACGCATAAATGCTACATAGCACGCCGCTCCGCACTGTACCGCCCACTTTTCTGCTGCGTTATGCTAGACTATTCGAAAAGCTTGACCGCTCAGTCGGCAGGCTTGTCAACTGAGCAGGCGATAGGCTTAAGTCTATGGGGCTGGGCTGCACCTACAAGCAGCAGCAGATGAGAAACAGCGCATCTGTGGGACAGTAAGTGTTCCACAGATGCGTTTTTGTGTAGTGGTGAACAAATAACTGCCATCGAACTATCTGTGGGAAGGTAAAGGAGTAGTCCTGATGACAAACGGTTTGGAATCACTGGGCTTGAGCAGCCAGGAAGCGCAAGCCTTGCAGCAGCAGCACGGGCAGAACAAGCTGATCGACGAGGAGCCGGTGAGCTTCTGGCGCGACCTCTTAAAGATCGTCAGCGAACCGATGTTCATACTACTGATAGCCGCCGCGACCATCTACTTCATTTTGGGAGAGCCGCGTGACGGCTTGATCATGCTGGTGTTCGTGGTCGGCATCATCAGCATCAATGTCATCCAGGAATGGAAGACCGACAAGACCTTGAAGGCCCTAAAGGATCTGACAGAACCCCATATCACCGTATACCGCGACGGGCAAGAGGCGCGCATCGCCACCATCGACCTAGTGCCGGGCGACATCATGTTGATCCAAGAGGGTACCAAGATACCTGCCGACGGGTTTATCCTCAAATGCAGCGATCTCAGCGTCGACGAATCATCCCTGACCGGCGAGGCCGAGGGGGTTTGGAAGACGGCGGAGCTAGATGATGGCGAGGCAGGCCCTGGTACCCCCGACACCCTCGAGGGCTATTGGCGGCGCGACTATTGTTACGCTGGCACCTTGGTCACCCAGGGGTCGGCCGCGGTCCGCGTCGACCGCATCGGCAAGGCCACCGAGTACGGCAAGATCGGCGCGGCGGTGGCTGCCGCTCCGGACGAGCCGACGCCGCTGCAGAGGCAAGTCGCGGGTATCGTCAAGTTCTGCGCCGGCCTGGCCGCTGTGCTGTTCGCGCTGGTCGGCGTGCTGACCTGGCTGAATATTCCCGACCACATCTTCGCTGACCGCTTGGTTGAAAGCATCCTGGGCGGCATCACGCTGGCTATGGCCATGATCCCGGAGGAGTTTCCGGTGGTGCTGACCATATTCCTCTCCATGGGTGCTTGGCGGCTAGCCAAGCAGCAATCGCTGGTGCGGCGGCTGCCCTCGGTGGAGACCCTCGGCGCCATATCGGTGCTTTGTGTGGATAAGACCGGCACCATCACCTTGAACCAGATGGCGGTGCGCGAGGTTTGGGCGGCGGATAGCGGGCAAGAAGAGGTCGACAGAAGACTCGAGGAGCTAATAGAGACTATGGGGCTGGCCTGCGAGACCGAGACCTATGACCCCATGGAGCTGGCCATGCTGCGCTACTGCGAGCAGTCTGGTATATCAACTTCGCACCTCTTCGGTGGCTCGCTGATCAGCGAATACGCCTTCACCAACCAGTTAAAGATGATGGGCCATGTCTGGCGGCATGACGGGCAGACGATCATAGCCGCCAAGGGTTCGCCGGAGCGCCTGCTGGAGATCTGCGAGCTCAGCGCCGAAGAGCGCCAAGTAGCCGAAAGCAAGGTTCGGGAGTTCGGCGAGGCGGGCCTGCGGGNGATCGCAGTCGGCGTCGCCCGGCTGGCTGACGGCGCGGAGATCCCAGACGAGATCGAGGCCTGCCGGCTCACCTTATGCGGGCTGGTCGGACTGGCCGACCCGCCACGCGAGTCGATCCGGGCCGATATCGCCACCTGCCAGCAGGCCGGCGTACGGGTGGTGATGATCACCGGCGACAACGGCATAACTGCCGCCGCCATCGCCAGGCAGATCGGCATGCCGAACTCCGAGGCTATCATCACCGGCGACCAGCTGGACCGCATGAGCGACGCCGAGCTACAAAAGAAAGTTTGCGACGCCAGCATCTTCGCGCGGGTCATTCCCGAGCACAAGATGCGCATCGTCCAGGCCTTCCAACGCAACGGCGAGATCGTGGCGATGACCGGCGACGGCGTAAACGACGCGCCAGCCTTGAAGCATGCCGACATCGGCATCGCCATGGGCAGGCGCGGCAGCGAGGTCTCCCGCGAGGCGGCGGACCTGGTCTTGCTGGACGATAACTTCACCACAATCGTCGACACGGTGCGGGACGGACGGCGCATCTATGACAACATCCGCAAGGCCATCGGCTATATCTTCACCATCCACCTGCCGATCGCCTTCATCTCGCTGCTGGCCCCGGCGCTGGGCGTGAGCCCCGACGCCTTGATGTTCATGCCTTTGCATGTGGTGCT